>JBEVJO010000096.1:0-2972 GCA_040510175.1 Caulobacterales bacterium | reverse complement strand
AGGATCTCGCCGCTCTCCTTGTCGACATACAGAGTCAGCGGCACGCCCCAATTGCGCTGGCGCGAGATCAGCCAGTCCGGGCGCGTCTCCACCATGCCGCGAATGCGGTTCTTCGCTTGATCGGTCTGCCAATCGACCTTGTCGATGGCGCCCAGCGCTTCTTCGCGCAGGGATTGATTGCGTGCGCCGGGACGATCCATGGCGATAAACCATTGCGGCGTGTTGCGGAAAATCAGCGGCGCCTTGGAGCGCCAGGAATGCGGATAGGAGTGCGTCATGCGCCCGCGCGCCAGCAACGCGCCGGCATCGATCAGCGCCTTGATCACGGCGTCGTTGGCGTCGCCTTCCTTGCCCACATCCTTGCCGGAGAGCTTCATGATCTCCAGGCCCTCGAAGCCCGGCGCTTCCTTGGTCAGGCGGCCGTCCTTGTCGACGGTGTTGGGAATTTCCTGCGTGGAATGACCGGTCTTCACCCAGATGATGTAGTCGTCGGCGCCATGCCCCGGCGCGGTGTGCACGAAGCCTGTGCCCGCGTCGTCGGTGACGTGATCGCCGGACAAGAGGGGCACTGGGAAGTCGTAGCCTTTGCCGTGAAGGGGGTGCGCGCAGGTGAGCGAGTCAAGTTCCACTTCTTCGACTACGCCGATCCGACTCCAGCTTGCCGCTTTTCCTGCTTTGAACACATCAGCAGCGAGCTTATCAGCAAGAATGAGTCGATCTCCTGGCTTCACCCAGGGTTCGAATTTCAGATCGGCTTCAAGCGCGGTGACTTCATACAAGCCGTATTCGATCGACGGATTGAACGAGATCGCGCGGTTGCCGGGGATCGTCCAAGGTGTAGTGGTCCAGATGACAATGCTCGCACCAACTAGCGAGTAGGCGCTGGCTGCAGCCGGGTTATCAGATATCCGCGCCGTTGCTTCCGGAATGGATAGACCACCTCCCGCATTTTCAGCGACGACAGGAAACTTCACCCAGATCGTCGGGCTCACCTTGTCGTGATATTCAACCTCGGCTTCCGCCAAGCTCGTCGCTTCCACCGGGCTCCACATCACCGGCTTGGAGCCGCGGAACAACAGGCCTGAGCGCGCGACTTTCTGAAACTCGCCGACGATGGCGGCTTCCGCCTCATAGGCCATGGTCGTGTAGGGATGCGCCCAATCGCCGACAATGCCGAAGCGTTCGAACTCGGCCTTCTGCGTTTCGATCCATTTGGCGGCGTAAGCGCGGCAGGCGGCGCGAAATTCAGCCGGTGGCACTTCGTCCTTCTTGCGGCCCTTGGCGCGGAATTCCTCTTCGACCTTCCACTCGATCGGCAGGCCGTGACAATCCCAGCCGGGCAGGTAATCGGCGTCGAAGCCGGCCATCTGGCGGCTGCGCACGATCATGTCCTTCAAGATCTTATTCAGCGCGTGGCCGATATGCAGATTGCCATTGGCGTAAGGCGGGCCGTCATGCAGCACGAAGGTCGGCCGCCCGGCGCTTTGCGCGCGCTGCTTGCCGTAGAGGTCCATGGCGGCCCAGCGGGCCAGCAATTCGGGCTCTTTCTGCGACAGCCCGGCTTTCATGGGAAACGGCGTTTCCGGCAGGAAAAGCGTTTCGCGATAATCGCGCCCGGATGAATTGATCTTGGAATCGTCGGCCATATTGGTCCCGAAAATGAAATGATGCGAAGGCAGGCGCAATCCCGGTTTTGGGGCCGCGCTTGTCGTGGCGGCCTCAATCCGGGCGGCTAATTCGGGAAATTATGGCGCGCATCAGAAGCATGGGCGCTTGGCTAACAGAGGCTGATCCGCAAATCCAGACCGGCGATGGCGCGTTGGTCCGCTCTCCGGGGTTTTATTGCCTTTTTCGAGACTATTTCTGGAAAAAGCGGCCAGCCTCAAGGCCTTCCCAAACCCACTAGCGAACCGCGCGGCCGATGATTAGTTTTGGCCCTATGCAGCCAGTCACGATCACCACGTCGAGAATCACCCGAATCTATGTGGACGAGGCGCTGTTCCCGTTTCGCGGGCGGATGATGGCCCATATGTTCAGCCCCCATCTGGAGGCGTTGCATGAGATGGCGGAACGGATCGGCATGCGCAAGTGGTTCCAGGATCCCATGACCATGAACGTCCGCTGGCCGCATTACGACGTCCCGTCCGAATTGCGGCTTGAGGCGATCCAATACGGCGCAATCGCCGTGAACCGGTATCAAACCGTGGTCATGGCCGATTACATCATCGGCAAGCCGCTGCGGCAGTCGGAATTCCCGAAGCTCATCGAGGCGCAGGAATGGTTGCGGCAGGAGCTCGACATGATGGGGCTTGTCCACCCGGACTTCGCCGATTTTAAAGCTGGTTTAGAATAGCCCGCGCGTTTTCGGAATCGCGGTCCATCTGCGCCACCAGCGCTTCCAGACTGTCGAACTTCTCTTCCGGGCGCAGGAATTCGATCATCTGCGTGCGCATGGTCTGGCCGTAGAGGTCGCCCTTAAAGTCGAAGATATGCACCTCCAACAACGGATCGCGCAGACCGGTGGTCGGCGTGCGGCCGAAATTGGCGACGCCGTCGCGCCAGATCCCGTCTTCGGCCGCGCAACGGACCGCATAGATGCCGTGCCGAGGATGCAGCAGCGGCCCCAGATGCATATTCGCGGTGGGATAGCCGATGGTGCGGCCGCGCTGCTCGCCGCCTTCCACTATGGCTTCGATCTCCCAGGGCCGGCCAAGCATGGCGGCGGCGAGTTTGACGTCCCCCGCCTTCAATGCTTCGCGGATATGTGAAGATGAGACTTTCTCGCCTTTGACGTCTTCGATCTCCGGCATCACCAGAAGCTCAAAGGCGAACTCGACGCCTAGCGCCCGCAAACTATCTATGGTGCCAGCACGGCCTTTGCCAAAACTGAAATCGAAGCCGACGGCCAGCGCAGTGGCGCCGAGGCGACGGGACACCCAATCCTGGCAGAACTCGCGATCGGATTGCTGGGC
>JBEVJO010000095.1:0-8243 GCA_040510175.1 Caulobacterales bacterium | reverse complement strand
GTAACGGTCTATCATAGATAGCATCTATGATGTGGGGCTGAAAAAGACAATTTTCCTAAAGCAGAAGAGGTGGCTTAAGCTGCGGCAAAGTAGTCTTTGGACCATGGCCGCCAGAGCCGCCTGCTTGGGAGGTACAAGATGAATGGGCAGATGGACTTCGCACTCGGCGACGTGGCCGACGCCATTCGAGAAACCACGGCCCGTTTCGCCGCCGGCCGCATTGGCCCCATTGCGGCCGACATTGACGCGACGAATGCCTTTCCGCGTCATCTCTGGCCCGAAATGGGCGCTTTGGGTCTGCATGGCATTACCGTCGAGGAAGAATTCGGCGGGCTTGGCCTTGGCTATCTTGAACACTGCGTTGCGATGGAAGAGGTGTCCCGCGCTTCGGCGGCGATCGGCCTGTCTTACGGCGCGCACTCAAATCTCTGCGTGAACCAGATCCGCCGCTGGGGCACGGACGCGCAAAAGCGCAAATACCTGCCCAAATTGATTTCCGGTGAGCATGTCGGCTCTCTGGCGATGTCCGAAGCCGGAGCGGGCTCCGACGTGGTGTCGATGAAGCTGAAGGCCGAAAAGAAGAGCGACACTTATGTGCTGAACGGCACGAAATTCTGGATCACCAATGCACCGCATGCGGACGTCTTGGTCGTCTACGCCAAGACGGGCGACAAAACGATCACCGCCTTCTTGGTTGAAAAGGGCTTCAAGGGTTTTTCAGTCTCCAAGAAGCTCGACAAAATGGGCATGCGCGGGTCCGACACGGCGGAGCTTGTTTTCGAGGATTGCGAGGTCCCGGAAGAAAACATCATGGGTCCACTTGGCGAAGGCGTTAAAGTTTTGATGTCAGGACTCGACTATGAGCGCGCGGTGCTATCGGCGGGCCCGCTCGGCATCATGCAGGCCTGCCTCGACGTGGTCTTGCCATATGTGCGGGAGCGTAAGCAGTTCGGCAAACCGATCGGTTCATTCCAATTGATGCAGGCGAAAATCGCCGACATGTATGTCGCGCTGAATTCTGCCCGCGCGTATGTCTATGCCGTAGCGCGTGCTTGCGATGCGGGTAAAACGACTCGCATCGACGCCGCTGGCGCTATTCTGTTCGCCAGCGAAAATGCCGTGAAAGTATCGCTCGAAGCGATCCAGGCGCTCGGCGGCGCCGGCTACACCAAGGAGTGGCCGGTGGAGCGTTTTTTGCGGGACGCCAAATTGTATGACATCGGCGCCGGGACAAACGAAATCCGCCGCTTCCTGATTGGACGGGAGCTGATCGGCGCATGACCACGTTGCACTCGCTTGTCAATCCACAAGATCGGCAGTTCGCCAGCAATTTCGCGCACAATGCCGCCTTGGCGGAGATGCTGCACACGAGGATCGCGGAGGCGGCCTTGGGCGGCGGGGAGAAGGCGCGCGACCGCCACGTGAGCCGGGGCAAATTGCTGCCGCGGGATCGCGTGCATGGTCTTCTCGATCCGGGTTCACCCTTTGTCGAGCTAAGCGCGCTGGCCGCCAACGGCATGTACGACAATGAAGCGCCCGGCGCTGGTGTGATTGGCGGCATTGGCAGGGTTTCGGACCGCCAGGTAATGATCGTCGCCAACGATCCGACGGTCAAAGGCGGCGCTTACTTTCCGATGACGGTGAAAAAGCATTTACGGGCGCAAGAGATCGCGCTCGAAAACAGATTGCCCTGCGTCTACTTGGTCGATAGCGGCGGCGCCAACCTGCCGCACCAGGCAGAGGTCTTTCCAGACCGCGATCATTTTGGCCGCATCTTCTACAATCAGGCGCAGATGTCGGCCCAAGGCATCGCACAAATCGCCTGCGTGATGGGGTCGTGTACGGCGGGCGGCGCCTATGTGCCCGCCATGTCTGATGAAACCGTGATTGTGCGCAATCAGGGCACGATCTTTTTGGCTGGGCCGCCGCTGGTCAAAGCCGCGACGGGGGAAATTATCAGCGCCGAGGAATTGGGCGGCGCGGAAACGCATGGCCGCAAATCCGGCGTGGTCGATCACGTCGCCGAGAATGATGAGCACGCTCTGCTGATTGTGCGCGACATCATCGCCAATCTGAACACCTTGAGAAACACCGACATCGAGATACAGACGCCTCGGCCGCCCAAATTCGACCCAAAGGAAATTTACGGCATCGTCCCGCAAGACGTGCGCACGCCCTATGACGTGCGAGAGATCATCGCGCGTATTGTCGATGGCTCCGATCTGCACGAGTTCAAGGCGCTGTACGGAACCACGCTGGTCTGTGGTTTCGCGCGCATCTGGGGCATGCCGGTGGCGATCCTCGCCAATAATGGCGTCTTGTTTTCAGAAAGCGCCCTGAAGGGTGCGCATTTTATTGAGCTTGCGTGCCAGCGGCGCATTCCGCTTCTATTTCTGCAGAATGTTTCTGGCTTTATGGTGGGCGGCAAGTACGAGGTCGAAGGCATCGCCAAGAACGGCGCGAAACTGGTGACGGCCGTTGCGACGGCAAGCGTGCCGAAAATAACCGTTCTCATTGGCGGTTCGTTTGGCGCGGGCAATTACGGAATGTGCGGCCGCGCTTACCAGCCGCGCTTTCTCTTCACTTGGCCCAATGCGCGCATTTCAGTCATGGGTGGAGAACAGGCAGCCGCGGTGCTCGCGACGGTGCACCGCGACGCGGACAAATGGACTCCGGAAGAGGCCGAAACCTTCAAGGCGCCGATCCGCCAGCGCTATGAAGACGAGGGCAACCCCTATTTCGCAACGGCGCGTTTGTGGGATGACGGCATTATTGACCCGGTGCAGACGCGCGATGTGCTGGGCCTTGCCTTTGCCGCGACTCTTAACGCGCCGATTCCCGATCGTCCCCGCTTTGGCGTGTTCCGGATGTGATGATGATCCCTTCCTTATTGATCGCCAATCGCGGCGAGATCGCGCGCCGCATCATTCGCACCACCAAGCGGCTCGGCATTCGCACGATCGCTGTTTATTCCGATGTCGACGCAAGCATGCCTTTCGTGCGCGAAGCTGATGAGGCGGTGTGCATAGGCGGCGCACCTGCGCGTGAAAGCTATCTCATTGCCGAAAAACTGCTGGCGGCCGCCAAGCAAACGAACGCCGCGGCGATTCATCCAGGTTACGGATTTTTATCCGAGAATGCAGAATTCGCAGAGGCTGTCATCGCTGCCGGCCTCGTTTGGGTTGGCGCGCCGCCTGACGCCATCCGCGCCATGGGCCTGAAAGACGCCGCGAAAAAACTGATGATCGAGGCGGGCGTTCCGGTGACGCCTGGCTATCTGGGCGAAGATCAGACGCCCAAGCATCTGGAAACGGAAGCGGCAGCGATTGGCTTTCCCGTCTTGATCAAGGCGGTGGCGGGCGGCGGCGGCAAAGGCATGCGCAAGGTCGATTCCTTACGCCAATTCAAGGACGCGCTGGAGTCCTGCAAGCGCGAGGCCGCGTCGTCCTTCGGCGATGATCGTGTGCTGATCGAAAAATATGTCGAGCGCCCGCGCCATATCGAGGTGCAGGTGTTTGGCGACGCGCATGGAAACGTGGTTCATTTGTTCGAGCGCGATTGTTCGCTGCAGCGCCGCCACCAAAAGGTGATCGAGGAAGCGCCCGCGCCGGGCATGAGCGCTGAGGTGCGCGCGACGATTTGTGATGCGGCGGTAAAGGCCGCCAAGGCCGTGAACTATGTCGGCGCCGGCACGATCGAGTTCATTGCGGACGCCAGCCAGGGCCTGCGCGCCGATCGCATCTGGTTCATGGAAATGAACACGCGGCTGCAGGTCGAGCATCCTGTGACGGAATGCATCACCGGACAGGATTTGGTCGAGTGGCAATTGCGTGTGGCCTCCGGCGAGACGTTGCCAAAGCGCCAAGATGAGCTGACTATTAATGGGTGGTCGATGGAGGCGCGGCTTTACGCGGAAAACCCGACGACTGGCTTTCTGCCGTCGATTGGTCCACTCAAGCGCTTGCGCTTTCCCAGCGGTGTTCGTGTCGATAGCGGCGTTGAGGAAGGCGGCGAGGTGTCGCCGCATTACGATCCGATGATCGCCAAGATCATTGCGCATGGTGATACGCGCGCCGAAGCGGCGGCGAATTTGGCTAAGGCCTGCAGTGAGGTTCAGGTCTGGCCAGTGAAAACGAATGCGGCTTTTCTGGCGCGGGCTTTGGCCAACGAGGATTTCGTCAAAGGCGATATCGACACTGGTTTTATCGAACGCCATTCAGACGCCCTCATACCAAGCGCTGAGCCATCCGAGGACGTATTGCAGGCGGCGGCAAATGCGCTGTTGTCAAAGGATAGGGCTGACCCTTGGCATGCGCTGAACGGCTTTCGCATGTCGAGCGATGTGGAAACGCGGGTGCGTGTCGAAGTCGCCGAACATTTGTACGTGGTGGATTTGAGCGCCGCCCACGCGGTTCAAGGCGTCGCAGCGGAAATTGATGGCGAGCAGGTGTTGTTCCTGCACGGCGAGGCCTGGAGCTTCGCTCAAGCGCGCGCGGGCCATGGCGATAAACGCGGCGCCGGCGATGGGAGCATTATGGCGCCGATGCCGGGGCGCATCGCGACATTGGACGTGAAAGCGGGGGAGGCCGTCGCAAAGGGTCAGAAACTGTTGGTGCTGGAAGCCATGAAGATGGAGCACGGTCTGATCTCGCCATTTGACGGCGTGGTGGCGGAATTGCGCGCCGAGGCTGGGCAACAAGTGCTGGAAGGCTCTTTGCTGGTGCGCATCGAGCCGAATAAGGAATAGGATGTGGCGGGACGCTATTTCGATCAGTGGACCGTGGGGGACCGCATCGCGCACGAAATCCACCGTTCCGCCACGGAGACTGACAATCTCTTATTTTCGGCCATGACCCATGACTCGCAGCCTTTACACATCGACGCGGCGTTTGCGCGTCGATCTGAGTTCGGCCAAATCCTTGTCAACTGAACCTTCGCCTTCTCTTTTATGATCGGATTGTCGATCAGCCATACGACATCGGGAACGCTGCTGGCCAATCTGGGCTACAACGTGAGCCGATTGCGCACGCCGTGCAGAGAGAACTGCCCCTGCAGCAATCGTCCCAGTCAGCAGAAATGCTACCGCCAGGACGTAGCTGAACCAGGTCCGCACGAAGAGCAATATGCTTTCCTTGATAATGGCCATTTCCTTGGCGCGGGATTCCTCGCGCCGGTCGAGACGGTCAAGCCTGGCCTTCACCGTGTCGGCGATTTTCTCTGTCGCTTCATCCACCAAAACGCGCCGCAAAATGTCGTTGGCAGCGCGGCTGGCATAATCGGCCTCGAACGGGATGTTGAGGCTTTTCAGATCGGCATTGCCCAGCCCCGCGACGATATTAGGAGGCATCTGGTACATCATGGCGTGGTACGAGAAATCGGAAAGCGGATGGCCCAGAGTCGATAGTTCCATGGTGAAAGCCTGGGGCATTCCGCAGAAGGCAATCGCAGCGATGGCGGCTTCCGGCGCTATCCCGGCCGCGGATAGCGCATAACTGTCTTGGCGCGATCAAAACGGCGCGGCGATGTCCCTTAGCCGCGGCAGCGCTTGGTCCTTGGCAGACAAAATCGGTTTGCCGGCGCCGATCGGCCACGGGATTTTCAGATCAGGGTCATTCCAAATGATTCCGCTTTCGCTCTGCGGCGCGTAGAAATCTGTGACCTTGTAAAAGACCTCGGTGTCGGGCTCCAGCGTTTGATAGGCGTGCGCGAACCCTGGCGGCACCCACAATTGCTCCATGCCTTCAGCCGTCAAGGTGGCCCAGACCGCCTTGCCATAGGTCGGCGAGCCGCCGCGGATATCGACTGCAACATCAAAGATTGATCCGCGCAGCGCACGCACCAATTTTCCCTGCGCGTGCGGCGGCTTTTGAAAGTGCAGGCCGCGCAGCACTCCGGTTTGTCTTGAATAGACCTGGTTGTCCTGCACGAAGGGCGAAGTCACGCCCAGCGCTTGCAATTCTTTAATATTCGCCGTTTCAACAAAGTGGCCCCGCTCATCGCGATAAATGTTTGGACGCAATAAGAGCACCTCGGGGATATCCAATTGCTCGGCGCGCACGGCCTTCTCCATCTGTCCTGAGCCTTGGCCCGGCGTCTACACGCCGCGCAGGTCTCTATAGACTTCGTCGAACTCTGTCACGTCGATCAGCGATCAGCGTTAGGCGCGCGGAAACAGCCGGCCGCTCGGATTATGGGCGCTCGAACAGCGCCGCGATTTCCGCAAGCTCTTCGGGATGCGGATCAAAGCCGGAATCCCGGAACCAGGTGCGCTCGCGAAGGACTTGCCTGCGGCTGAACGCAAGCATTTCGGCATCGACGCGGGTCCGATACTCGGCCTGCCCGTCTTTGGCGACCGCATGCTGCAGCGCCTCTACGGCAAAGCCAATGCGATTGTACTCGGCTTGCGGATCCTCGCAGGCGGCCTCTTCCAGCAAGGACGCCAGTTTGCTTGCGGCGCGTTCCGTCAATGGGCCGCCCCAGGCGCCTTGCGCGATAGACTGCGCGGCGGATCGCATATCGTCCTTGCACAAGGTCTGATAGCGGCCCAGCCACGGCAGATGCTTCAGCAGCATATTGAGCTGCGCCAGAATGAGTCCCGATTGCTCGACCGCCAGCGATTGTCCTGGGTCGACAGCCGGGATGATCACGTCGCGCAAACCATGAATCGCGCTGATCAAGCGGATTTCAGCGTTCGGCGTCATACCTCTTCTCCCGCAAGCAATCGGCACAAGGTCTCAGACATGCCCACGGCGCAAGCCGCGAGATAACCCAGCAATGCGTTCTGGTGGTTTGTGCCGTCTCTGGCCGCGCGCGGGCTGGAGGTCACGTTCATGACAATCAGTTTGTAGCTGGTAAGCACGCGATACCAATGCAGCGTTTCCCTATTGACGCAGAAACCCGTGATCTGTTCGTAGCGCCGCAGAAATTCGTCGCCGGTCATCATAGTGGCGACAAGGGGACGCCCCTGCGCGTCGCGATTACCGAACAGCGGCTCCAAACTGTAAGCAAGGTCCTCGTGGACATCGCCGATATGCGACAGCTCCCAATCGAGAATTGCCGTCATTTTCAGCGTTGACTCATCGAACATGAAATTGCCGAGCCGGTAATCGCCGTGCAGCAGCACCGGGTTTTCGCAAACCGGCAACCGCGCGCGCAACCACGTTTCCGTCAAAGCCAGCAATGGCGAGGCGTCTATGAAATCATCGGTCCGCACACGGGACCAGTAATTTATCTGCCACAGAGCTGCGTCTGTCGTGCCTGGCCTTGGCGCCGCATAATCCGGCAGCGTCTCCGGAGAAAATGCGACGCGGTGTACCGCCGCGAGATTTTCGACATATTGCGGCGCCAGCGCCTCGCTGATCCGGTCTCCCAGAATGATGCCGACGCCAGAAGGCCCCGTACCGCCGGCACTCGGCTTGGTGACGCCGCCGACGAAGCGCGTCACCATTGCGGGCTGCCCCATATAAGCGCCGTCACCATCGACAAACGCGACATGCGGAACGGGCACGACGCCGTGCACCGCCCGCAGCACTTGCGATTCACGCTTGCGGCATGTTTCGATAATGCCCTCCAGAGGATCCATGCGGAGCACGAATTTCTCCGCGCCACCGGTCGCATCGCCGTCCAACTCAAAAACGAATTGCTCTTTTGAAGCGCCGCCGCCCATGCGGCGAACGTTCCTGGGCGCGCGTGTCTCGCCCTTCGCCAGCAGCAACGCCGCAAGACCGGCGGACATCTGTTCCGAAGTGCGCGGGGTATAGCGGCCCTTGCCCTGCCGCGCGAGTTTCGCATCCAAAAGATATTTGAGGCGCGGTTCTAATTCCTCACGCCAGCGGTCTTCGTCGGCGCCGCGAATCAGGATGGGGCTATTATCCATCAAAGCCTCCGGCATTTAACGCGCCCGTCTTTAAAGACGAAAACCATTTCGCTTAGGGGCGAAAGCCACGGCCAGTCAGCATATCGAGCGGCCAGTTCTCTTGACTCTGGCCAAACCCTTCGCGTCCTTCATGGGTCCAACGCACCAGCGAAAGCACCGGCATTGAACAGCTATAGCAGGCCCAAGGCTGCTGCGCGGTGACCACGCCGGCCATGCGGTGCTCTTCGCCGCTAATATCCGTCAGGATCGCTTCATAAGCGCTCGGGAACACTTGCTTCGCGGACGGCCGCACGGCGCGCATGCGGCCCGCTGTCAAACCCCGCACCTTTCCCTTGAGGAGCGCATAGCCGTGAGCGAGCGTGAATTG
>JBEVJO010000094.1:0-3397 GCA_040510175.1 Caulobacterales bacterium | reverse complement strand
GCCGAAAAGATCGGCGCCGAATTGCTGCCCATGGGTTCTGCCGGCGCCAAGGCGATGGCGGTCGTGCGCGGCGAAGCCGACATCTATTTGCATTCCGGCGGCCAATATGAGTGGGACAATTGCGCGCCCGCCGCCGTCGCCAAAGCCGCAGGCCTGCACATCTCGCGCGCCGATGGCTCGCCGCTTTTGTACAATCAGGAAAATCCGTATTTGCCGGATTTGCTGATCTGCCGGAAAGAATTGGCGGACGTGGTGCTGAAGGCTGTGCGCGGATAAGCTGTCTGCGGCGCGCCCGCTTAGCTCTCGGCGTCGCCCATCATGCTTTGCAGATAGTTTTGCAGACCGACGGAGGAGATCAGGCTCAGCTGGGTCTCTAGATAGTCGATATGCTCTTCGGTGTCAGACAGAATCTCCCGCAGGAGGTTGCGCGACACGTAATCATGCGCCGTCTCGCAAGCCTGGATCGCCGAAATTAGATCGCCCCGGCCCTTGATTTCATATTGCAGGTCGGCGGCCATGCATTCTTCCGGCGCTTCGCCGATATTCATTTTCAGCAGGGTCTGGACGTTGGGCAGGCCTTCAAGAAACAGGATGCGCTTGATGAGCTTGTCGGCGTGCCGCATTTCCTCGATGGATTCGTCGTACGTCTTCTTGCCGAGCTTCAGATAGCCCCAATTATCGTACATGCGGGCGTGCAAGAAATACTGGTTCACCGACGTGAGTTCGTTGGTGAGGATGGTGTTGAGCTTGGCGATGATCGCCTTATCGCCCTGCATACGCCGGCTCCAGACTTTCAGAGCAGCGCGGAGCCGCTCTTTTACGCGAGAGCTTGATTCTCGAACGCCGCAATGGCGCGGTCCGCTCGATCAAGCTCGCCCGCTTTTAGCGCGGACGCCTGGATCATTTGACGTAATTCTTCGTAACACAAGCCGCATTGCGTTTTGACGCCACACTTGCGGTGGACGTGCTGCGGCGAACACGCGCCATTTTCTATGGCCGACTGCGCTTCGCGCTTGCGTAAGCCATTGCAATTGCAGACGTACATATAGGCTCCACCCGCGGAAGCGATTCTTCGCAATCCTTATGCCAGAGTGCGAGCGCTTCTGCAAGTCATTCGCATATGGTTCGCTGTTAAGACTGAAGAGCGACGAAACAGACCTATTTTGCCATTGTTTTTATTGCGTTTCGTTCGCAGCTATCCGCGATCATGCAAGATCATGCGGGCCGCTTTTTCAGCGATCACCATGCTTGGCGCGTTCGTATTTCCCGAGGTAATCGTGGGCATGATGGACGCGTCGGCGACCCGCAGACGTTCAATCCCGAACACTCGCAGCCGGTCATCGACCACCGCCATGGGGTCGCTTGAGAGCCCCATTTTGGCGGTTCCGGAAGGGTGGAAGATGGTGGTGCCGATCGCGCGCGCCGCGAGCAACAAAGCCTCGTCACCGACCACCTGCGGGCCAGGCCGGTATTCATCGGGCGCGTAGGGCGCAAGCGCCTCCGTCGCCATGATCTGGCGCACCAGATGCAGGGATTCCACCGCCACCCGGCAGTCCTCGTCCGTGGAAAGATAATTCGGTTGAATGCTGGGCGCCTGAAGCGGATCGGGACTTTTGGCGTGGATCGCGCCGCGGCTTGTCGGCCGCAGATTGCAGACGCTCACGGTGATCGCGGGAAAAGTGTGCAGGGAATCGCCGAACTTTTCCAAGGAGAGCGGCTGCACATGGAATTCCAGGTTCGGCGTGGCGTGCTCGCTTGACGAATATGCGAAGGCGCCCACCTGCGACGGGGCCATGGACATCGCACCGGTGCGGAACATGGCGTATTCCAGCGCCATCAGCGGCCGCCGCCACAATGACGCGTAATGGGCATTGATGGTCGGAACGTTGGCGACACGATAAATTGGGCGCAGCTGCAAATGGTCCTGCAGATTTTCGCCGACGCCGGGCGCGTTCCGCAGCGTCTCTATTCCAAGCTGCGACAACCGCGCGCCGTCACCGATGCCTGACAATTCCAGCATGTGCGGAGTGTTCACCGCGCCAGCGCACAGGATGACTTCACTGCGCGCTCTGGCTTCGACGCTGAATTCGCCCTTGGCGTAACGGACGCCCACAGCGCGGCCGTCTTCGATCAATACGCGCTCGACATGCGCGTCCGTTTCCAGCTTCAAATTGGGACGGTGCAGCGCCGGCTTTAGAAACCCCCGCGCCGCGCTCCAGCGTACGCCGTTTTTCTGGTTCACCTGAAAATAGCCGACGCCAAAATTATCGCCGGTATTGAAATCATTGGTCTTGGGGATGCCCATGGAATCCGCGGCGTCCATGAAGGCGTCGAGAATTTTCCAACGCGTGCGCTGATATTCCACGCGCCATTGCCCACCTTTGCGATGGAACTCGTTGGGCGGATCGACGTGATCTTCCTGCGCCATAAAGAGCGGCAGTACGTCCTCCCAGCCCCAGCCAGTGAGCCCAAGCTGGCGCCAATGATCATAATCGGCGGCTTGGCCGCGCATATAGATCATGCCGTTGATGGCGGAGCCGCCGCCGATCACTTTGCCGCGCGGATAGGCCAATGAGCGGCCGCTGATGCCCGGCGACGGATCCGTTTTGAACATCCAGTCGGCGCGCGGATTGCCGATGGCGAACAAATAGCCAGCTGGAATATGAAACCAGATCCAATCATCCTGGCCGCCCGCTTCCAGCACCAGCACGCGCTTATGCGCGAACGCGGAGAGCCGGTCGGCGAGCACCGAACCGGCTGAACCAGCGCCGACGATGATGTAGTCGAATTCTTCAGCCACGGATCTTATCCACGGGCGCTGGGGTCTGTTCTGGCGTCAGCCTTCCAGGCCTTCAGGCAAGCCAACGACGTGAAAGCCGCCATCCACGTGCACCACTTCCCCAGTCGTGGATGCGCCAAGATCGGACGCCAGCCCGAGCGCGGCGAGGAAGGGGCGACCGATGATCGCTAGGAAGACCCAGGTCACGACGAGCATGATCGACGCAGCCAGGACGAGCGAGCCGGCCATCGAGGTCAGATGCGTGTTGCGGCCCCGCTTGATCTCCCCGCCGAAGTAGGCGGACTGAAAGATGAACCCCATCGTGTAGTACGGAATCGTCACCAGCAGCAGCGAGCCGGCAAAGGTCGCGGGAACGCTCGGCGCGGCGCCCGCTTGAAGGATCGCGGCGTGGGCGTCAGCCTGGCCGCCGAGTGCAGTGACGTACGTATTGAACCGCTCGACGAAACCGGTCGGGCCGGCAAGGAGCACCGCCAACGTAGCGAGCAAGATGGTGCCGACGAGCCAGAGGAGGAAGCCCCACTTTTGGGCACGGAAGAAGGTCTCCAACCCTCGATTGAGAATGAACAGCCCGCCCATGATGAGCACGACGGCGCAGCC
>JBEVJO010000093.1:0-4025 GCA_040510175.1 Caulobacterales bacterium | reverse complement strand
CCTAAAACACTGCCGACCGCTAAAACTAACGGGCCTAAATACAACAAAAACGCGCTGGTGCTTTTGATCGATGAGAGACGGCCCCCCATGGTCGCAGCCAAATTTTTTTGTTTGTTTACGGTGCCCCCGGGGTGACGCGGGGCGCCGCCAATTAGTTATTCGCGGTTAGTGGATCAATGATCTGCGGAATTTCCGTGACCTTCGTCACAGGAATGCCGGACAGTTCCGAATGCTTGCGCACCGCCTCTGGATCAGTCGCCAGATAAACGCAGAAGGTCTTGTCGCCGGCTACATAGCTGTGTTGCCATTGCACCGAACCTTCGAGCTTTTCGATCGCACAATTCGATGTGCGGGCGGCCCCGCACAATTCGACCACGGACATGCCGCCGATGCCGGGAATGTCTCTTTCAATCATGTACCGTTTCAAACGCGTCATATGCGCCTCCCTTGTTGGTGACCCCATATTCGGGCCGGGCCCCTTTTTGGGAAAGCTAAAAAAACTTTGCATGACTAAAGTTCAGCTTTAGTATGCCGGGATGGTTGCGCCATCACATCTGAAGTCGTTTCAAGCACTTGAGGCCGCTTTGCGGGCGGGCTCGCTCAAGGACGCCGCCGATGGGCTGGCGATTACGCCGGCCGCCGTGGGCCAGCGGATCAAATCATTGGAGGACTATCTGGGCCTTGATTTGCTGGTGCGCGGCCGGTCCGGTCTTGCGCCTACTGCTTCGCTGGTCCCCGCCCTCGCCCATATCCACGCGGCGTTTCGCGAGCTTGAAGCCGCATCCGAATTGCTCGACTTGCAGCGCGGGCAGGAAATTCATATCGCCGCCGTGCCGGATTTCGCCGATCTGTGGCTGCGGTCTCGGCTGGTGCAATTCCGCGCCGAGCATCCCAACACGCTTTTCCGGGTCAATGGCGAAGGCGAAGCGCCATTGCGCCTACGCACCGCCGATTGCGAAATAAGCTTCGGCGCCCGCACGCCTGACGGCACGCATACCGACATTCTGTTTGGTGATTACGTTGCGCCCATCGCCACACCCGAAAACGTCCAGCGCATCAAAGCCCTTCCAAAACGCGAGCGGCTGGAAGGATTTCCGTTGTTGCATTTTGATTTTTACAAGGATGATCCGGAATCGCCGAACTGGCCGATCTGGGTGCGCGAGCAAAAATATCGCCGTACGGCGCCTGAACGCGGCCTCCGCTTTCAACGCATCGCTTCGGGACTTGACGCCGTGCTTGCCCACGCTGGGATCGCGATTTGCGGCTTGGCGCTGATCCGCGAGTTGGTCGATTCGGGAGAGCTCGCGCTGCCCTTTGGTATTCCGGCCGGCGGCGCCACCGAATACGTTTTCAAGGCGCGGTTCCGAGCCGAAGCTCTCGCACGGCCGCAAGTGCGCCGATTTCGCGCTTGGCTTCAGAGTGAGGCAAGCGACACCGCGGCATGGCTGAGCGCGAAAACAGCCCGGCGTGCGCGTTAGACTACTCTCTATTTCTTGTGCAGCTTCTTCACTGCAGCGAGCGTATTCTCGACATGCTTCGATGGATCGAGCGCGGAGTATTCGTAGGCAATGGTACCATCCTGCGCGATCACAAAGGAGACGCGGTCGGCCAGGTTCGGCGCCAGTTTAAAGGCGACGTCATAGGCTTTGATGATGCCTGGATCGGCTGAGGCGACCGCAAATTTGTTGCGGCATTCGGAGACCGAAAACTCTTTCAGCTTTTTGACGCTGTCGCGGGAGACGCCGATCACGGTCGCCCCCAAAGCGGCGAACTCATCGGACGCTTCGGCGAACATATGCGCTTCGATGGTGCAGCCCTTGGTGAAGGCGGCAGGATAGAAATAGAGAACCACCGGGCCTTTTTGCAGCGCTTCGGCCAGGGAGAAATTGAACTCTTCCCCTGCTTTCGCTGCAGGGGCGCTGAACATCGGGGCCTTTGCACCCGGCTTCAGCGCCGCCAGAGCGGGTGTCGCGAGAACGGCGAGGGCCGCGAATGCGCCGAGAACACGTTTCATAAGATGTCTCCTTCGCCGGAGCTAGGCCCGCGCCGCGATCCCCTCTATTTAGGCCGGACCGCGCCTGAGTAAAGCTGTGGCGGATTCTCATTGCATCGGGCCCGCACCCACCTAGACTGCGCGAATGGAAGATAGTCTGTTGTTTCCCCTGCTTTTCATACTGGCCTTGGTGCTGGCGTGGTTGTCATTCTTTACTGTGCGGACGTCGGAAGTGGCGGTGATCGAGCGCTTCGGCAAATTCGCGCGCACCGCACAGCCGGGCCTCAATTTCAAAATTCCCCTGATTGAAGGCGTCGCCGGACGCGCCACTTTGCGCGTATCGCAGATCAATCTGGTGATGGAGACCAAGACCAGCGACAACGTCTTCGTCACGATCCCCATCTCGGTGCAGAACCGCATCCGGCCGGACACGGTGTTCGACGCCTTTTACAAGCTCGCCAACCCCGCCGAGCAGATCAAATCCTATGTCGAGCAGGTGATCCTCGGACACGTGCCAAGCATGACGCTCGACCAGGTGTTCGCTAGCCAGTCGAGCATCGCCCTCGCTGTCAAAAAGGAACTGGACGTCGACATGTCCGCCTTCGGCTACGAGATCGTCAACGTGCTGGTGACGGACATCGTCCCCGACGCCAAAGTGAAATCGGCGATGAACGACATCAACGCGGCACAGCGTGAGCAGGTGGCAGCGACAGCGCGCGGTGAGGCCGAAAAAATTCTGGTCGTGAAAAAGGCCGAAGCGGAAGCGGAAAGCAAAGCCCTGCAGGGGCAGGGCATCGCCAATCAGCGGCGGGCCATAATCGAAGGTCTCCAAGGCTCGATCGAGCAGTTCCAGAAAGTCATCGGCAGCACCTCGCCCGCCGAAGTGATGCAACTGGTCCTCGTCACGCAATATTTCGACACGTTGAAAGCCATCGGCGAAGGCGACAAAACAAACACCCTGTTCCTGTCGCATTCGCCCAGCACTGTGAGCGACGTCTCGCGCCAGATCACCGAAGCGATGCTGATCGCGCAGCGGGCAGACGGCGCCTAAAAACGTGATGCGCGAAATACTTGGAATATCAGGCGTCGTCGTGTGCGGCGCGTTGCTGGCCGGCTGTGCGGGCACGCCATCTGCATCCGTTCCGGCTCTTGCGCGGCCGCCTGTTGTAGAGCCAACGCCTCCTGCGGCTGGAGCTTCCCAGGCCGTATTACGAGAGCAATCTGAACGTGTTTGAGCTGGTCCGCGTACGTTAAAGGCGCATGATCGGCGTTTGCTGGTCTTAGGCTTTGAAATGGCGCCCGCGTCGGTTGCGCGTGATTGCGGCTTTGCGATCTCAGGCGCTTATTAACCGATTAATTTCGTCTAGCTGGGGAAAGACGATGAAACAGCGTTTGATCGCTGGAGTCGCCCGCGTAACCTTTGGCGCGATCTTCGTTGTGGGCTGTGCCGCCGCTGCTTGGGCTATGCCGCCCGCTTCCTTGATTGAGGCGTTGCCTAAAGCGTCTGAAGCCGACGCTGCGATTGTGCCGCCGGCGTCAGACGCTCAGCGTTTCACGCCGCCCACGCCACGCATTGCACCGCAGAGGGTACAAGTACTGCTCGCCTCGAGTGTGTTGCGCACTCTGGATGGCCAAGCCTGGACGCCGCCTGCTTCTCTGGCTGCGGCGGATGCGCCAGCGCCGGAAGCCGCTGCACCGGTGTTAGAGACTGCGCCTGCGGCGACTCCCGACGCCGCGATCGCGCAAGCGCTGGATCATGCCGCCGCTGTGCAGGATGCCACCCCCGCCGCGCCTCTCGCTGAAGCGCTTGCCGTCGAAGCGCCACTCGTTGTTGCGGCGTCGCCAGCGATGACAGCGGCGCCCGAAGCTGTAACCGAAACGCCGGCCGCGCCGCCGCCCTTGGCGACGCTCGAATTCAACCCAGCAGCGGTGTTGCATATCGAAGATATTGCAGCTGCGCCGAATGAGAGCGCCGATAAGTTTCCGCCTGCCGCGCGTCTGCGAAATGCGCGGCCGCAACGCGCCGCTCCGC
>JBEVJO010000092.1:0-8942 GCA_040510175.1 Caulobacterales bacterium | reverse complement strand
GTCCTCATCCACGAGAAGAAGGTCGCCAACCTCAAGGACATGCTGCCCTTGCTCGAGAAGGTGGCCAAGAGCGGCCGCCCGCTCCTCATCATCGCCGAGGACGTCGAAGGCGAAGCCTTGGCCACCCTCGTGGTCAACAAGCTGCGCGGCGGCCTGCGCGTTGCAGCCGTGAAGGCGCCTGGCTTCGGCGATCGCCGCAAGGCCATGCTGGAAGACATCGCCATCCTGACCGGCGGCGAAGTGATCTCCGAAGACCTCGGCATCAAGCTGGAAAACGTCACGATCAACTCGCTGGGTAAGGCGAAGAAGATCACGATCAACAAGGACGACACCACGATCGTCGATGGCCTCGGCAAGAAAAAGGACATCGAAGCCCGTATCGCCCAGATCAAGCGTCAGGTCGAAGAAACCACCTCCGATTACGACAAGGAAAAGCTGCAAGAACGTCTGGCCAAGCTGGCCGGCGGCGTTGCGGTGATCAAGGTCGGCGGCGCCACGGAAGTCGAAGTGAAGGAACGCAAGGATCGCGTTGACGACGCTTTGAACGCCACCCGCGCCGCGGTTGAAGAAGGCATCGTCGCCGGCGGCGGCGTGGCCCTTCTGAAAGCCATCAAGGCGATCAAGACCGAAGGCCTGAACGACGACGAAAACGCCGGCATCGAAATCGTGCGCCGCGCGCTGCAAGCCCCGATCCGTCAGATCGCGGAAAATGCCGGCGTGGAAGGCTCGATCGTGGTCGGCCGCGTGATGGACGACAAGTCCAACACCTTCGGCTTCAACGCGCAGACCGAAGAATATGGCGACATGATCGCCATGGGCATCCTCGATCCGGTGAAGGTTGTGCGCACGGCGCTGCAAGACGCAGCGTCCATCGCAGCCCTCATCATCACCACCGAAGCAGCCATCGCGGACGCGCCAAAGCGTGACACCGGCGGCGGCATGGGCGGCGGCGGCGGAATGCCAGGCGGCATGGGCGGACTGGGCGGCATGGATTTCTAAGAAATCCATCCAACATTCTCCCTGCATTCGCGGGAAACATGGAAAGGGCGGCTCTCGCGAGCCGCCCTATTTGTTGTGGTGGACAGGGTTGGATTCGAACCAACGCGCCAGTGAAGGACGAGATTTACAGTCTCGCGGTTTCGACCACTCACCCACCTGTCCCAATAAGCCAGGCGCGAACGCCTAGCCCTTCACGCACACGACCTGGCGCAGGGTGTGCACCACGTCGACCAGATCGCTCTGCGCCGCCATGACGGCGTCGATGTCCTTATAGGCCATCGGCGTTTCGTCGATCACGCCCGCATCCTTCCGGCACTCGATGCCTTCGGTGGCGGCGCGGTGATCGGCCAGCGTGAAGCGCTGCTTGGCCGCCGTGCGGCTCATCGCCCGCCCCGCGCCATGGCTGCAGGTGCAGAACGAATCCGCATTGCCCTTGCCACGCACGATGAAGCTCTTGGCGCCCATCGAGCCCGGAATGATGCCAAGTTCGCCTTCGCCCGCGCGCACCGCGCCCTTGCGGGTCACCCAGACATCGGCTCCGAAGTGCCGTTCCCGCGCCACGTAATTGTGGTGGCAGGTGACGGCGCTCTTATCGAGCTTGAACTTCGGCAGATGGCTGCGCAATTCGTGCAGCACACGGTCCATCATCACGTCGCGGTTCGCTTGCGCGTAGTCCTGCGCCCACGACACGGCCTCCACGTAATCGTCGAACAAGGGCTCGCCTTCCATGAAGAAGGCCAGATCCTTGTCCGGCACGTGGTAGCCGAGCTCGCGGCGCAGGAGTTCGTTGCGCGCCCGCTCGATGAAGTATTGGCCGATAATGTTGCCCGATCCGCGCGAACCCGAATGCAGCATCACCCAGACGCGGTCCGCCTCGTCGAGGCAAAGCTCGATGAAGTGGTTGCCGCCGCCCAAGGTGCCGAGCTGCGCCGATTGCGTCTTGGCCGACGCCTTCGGATGCTTGGCGATGATCGCGCGATAGCGATCGTCGAGGTCCGCATCGCGATAAAAGCTCGCCACCGCATTCGGCGTCTCCCGGTGATTGCCGTTCGGACCATTGCCATGCGGCACGGCGCGTTCGATCCCGCCGCGAATGCGCGACAGCGAATCCGGCAGATCGTTCGCGGTCAGCGATGTGCGCACCGCGCTCATGCCGCAGCCGATATCGACGCCAACCGCGGCCGGGATGATCGCGCCCTTGGTCGGGATCACCGAACCAACGGTCGCGCCCTTGCCCAAATGCACATCGGGCATCACGGCGATATGGCTGTGGATGAAGGGCAGCATCGCGATATTCCGCAACTGTTGTTGCGCTTCCTGCTCCACCGGCACGCCGCGCACCCACGCCTTGATGGGCGCGCCGTGGCCTTCAATTTCTTCGTAGCCGGACATAGCCGGTCTCCTCTTTGCCGTTATGCTTTGCGGCCTGGAGCGCCAAAAACAAAGAACCCCTCCAGGCCGCGCCGGGAGGGGTTCTTTGTGCTCATCATCTATTCGAAGATAAGACTCAGCCACCCTCCACGCACGCAAATGGACGCTCGCCGCCAAATGCGACGTTCGTCATATCGTTGCGATACTGAAGGGTCGAAAGCATCTTCTTCATCCTCAAATGGACCGGCGCGTAACATGAGACAAAATCGAATGCACCAAAAAAATCTCTAGCGCCGACCCGGTTTGAGGCGGCGCAATCTCGGTTCTGGTCTTGTTGCGGCGCGCTGAATACTCAATTCGCTGGAGAAAGGGCGGCACTTCCCAGCCGCCCTTTTTGTTTGTGGTGGAACTCCCCTCCCCACTCCGCGTTTCAAAGCAAGCCGCAATTGCGTCTGTTGGGAGAATAAGAATGCGCGTTTCAGCCTTCGTCATCGCCGCCGCTGCCCTGGGTTTGGCCGCCTGCTCGGAAAAAACCCAGACAGAAGCCAGCGAGGCCGGTGCAGCAACCTCCGTCGCCGCGGACCAAACAGGCGACGCCGTAAGCTCTGCCGCAGGCGACGCTGCCGCCAACACCGAGGAAGTCGCCGGCAAAGCCGCCCGTAAGGCTGACGCCGCCGCGGATGCTGCCGCGAAAACAGAATAACCGCGAAAGCGGACTTCGGCCGGCTTAGACAGGCTTACGCTTCCGCAACGCCGATGTGGCGTCTAGGCTTTGTTCAAATCTACAGCTAGGCGAAGCCGCTGTTCATAGCGGACACCGCTTGAGACACTCCGTGCACGGATGCGTGGCTGGGGCGTGCGACTATGCAAGACATCTTATACAAGTCGTCGGTCTTCGGCGAACCACGGCGAGTTTACGACCTGCCTTTTGGCTTTAACCTCTCCCGCCAATCGGAAATCTGTTACCATTTTTACAGCGTCAGCGATCCCAGCGCGCCACTTCGCGCTGCCCGCGCCGCCAAAAGAATCAGCCAGCTCCCTGGCGCTTTTCCCTTTGATGGAAACGCAAGCGGCGAGCTTGTCAGCGTCTTATTGCTAGGCCTCTTGCCAAAAGAAAACAGCAAGATGGTCGTTGAGGCCCGCACCGCTCAAGAAAAAATCGACAAAGCGATCAGCGATGGAATGCTCGATCCTGGAGCGCCAAGCTTGCTGATGGAGCGCATCCTGCCGTTCAAAGGCACGCCCCAGAGCATTGCGGACATCGCGAAGGACCCCACCGCGATCGCCGTGTTTGTTGTCGTGGTTTCGGAGTCGCATGCACCGATCGCTATCGTGGTTTTGCCGTCCGGGATTGTGGCCATTCACGCCGCCGCGAACACGTCGCCGCGCATCGCCACCTGGCTCGACGCGAAGCTCAAGGAATGGCTTAAATAGCAATCTCCACCGCGCCGGCCGGATCGCGGAACAGTCCTGCACGCAGATCGTTCTTGGAGCGTGTTTCGGAGACGACGATGCTTGTTCGAGCGATGCTAGCGGCACTTTCGCTTACCACAATGGCCGGCTGCGAAACGAGCGGCGGGTACGGCTCACGCGTGTCCTACTACGAAGGCTATTACGACAACTATTATGGTCCCGTGCGGCGTGGTTATTGGGCCGATGATGGGTATTTCTATTACCGACCGCATCGTCATCGCGACTACATCCGGGATGACGCGCATCACTTCCGGCGCCATCATAGTGACGGGTGGCGGTCCTTCCGGGTGCGTGGAGACCGCCCGCCGCCGAACGGAATTCGACCGCCGAACCGGTTCAATCCCCGCTAGTAGGCCATGAAGCTCAAACACGCTGTGCGCTTCCCCGCGTAACAGAAACAGCTAAACTGGGTTCATGAGCGAAACGTCCTGGACCCTCGGCAAACTCAAGTCCCAGAATATGCAGATCCACGCGCTGTGCTCCAACGAACGTTGCGGGCAGATGTTCATCGCCGACACGGAGGCGCTGATCGCCGCGTTCGGCCCACATAAGCCTTTGTCAGAGTTCAACGGCCAGACCTGCGAAGCCTGCAACAGCCCCTTGCGCATCCGTATCGGCTTTGCGGAACCGGATGAAAACTGGGACGACGAGACTGACATTGAACCGGACGACGGCAGCGACGACCGGCATTGGGACTGACGCGGGATTAAAGTTGCGCGCCGCGGCTTTGGCTGGTTTCCTGCACTGCGGGGGATGCGCGATTGGCAGAGGCCGCACTTGGGACTCAGGATAGGCCGGGCGTGCGGCCCAGCGCCTCCGCTTGGCAAGTCACCGCCGTCGTCATCGGCAATGCACTTGAATTCTACGACTTCCTGACATTTTCCTTTTTTGCGGTGCAGATCGGCGCCGCATTCTTTCCTTCGCACGATCCTTCAGCCAGCCTTCTCGCCTCCCTTGCGACGTTTGGCGCGGGATTTCTGACCCGCCCGCTCGGCGCCTTTGTGATCGGACGCATGGGCGATCGCATCGGACGCAAACCGGCGATGCTGCTCAGTTTCAGTCTGATGGGCGGGGCCATCACGGGACTGGCGCTGACGCCTTCCTACGCCATGATCGGCATCGCCGCGCCGCTGCTGGCGATCGCGTTTCGCATGATCCAGGGCTTTGCGCTCGGCGGCGAAGTCGGCCCCTCGACCGCGTTTCTGATTGAAGCCGCGCCGCCGCATCGGCGCGGGCTTTATGTGTCGCTGCAATTTGTCGGGCAGAGCGTCGCGGTTCTGTTCGCAGGATTGATCGGCGTCGCCTTGGCGCATTTTTTGACGCCGCAGGCGCTAGCGGATTGGGGCTGGCGCATCGCGTTGCTCATCGGCGCGATCATCGTTCCCTTCGGACTGATGCTGCGCCAAAGATTGGTTGAAACAATCAACCTGGAGGAAACGCTTCTCGTTGAGCCGCCCGCCGCCGAGATGCGGCGTACATCCTCGCAGACGCGCTTGATCATATTGGCGCTTCTGATGATGGCGTCCCTCACCATCGCCACCTATGTGATGAACCACCTGACGACCTATGCGGCGGCGACACTGCATATGGCGAGCACGGTCGCGTTCGGCGCCACGGTCGTCAGCGGCTTGGCCGGGGTGATCATTTCGCCGATCGGCGGTTGGCTCGCCGACAAATATGGGCGCAAGCCGGTGATGATCATTCCGGCGGCTTTGACGCTCGCCCTCACTTTGCCGTGCTTCTACGCCATCTCGCATTTTCGCACGCCCTTGGCGCTGCTCGGCGCAACCGCATTGCTCAAGGGTGTGAACTCTTTGATATCGGCGGCGATGCTTATCAGCATCGCGGAATCCTTGCCAAAGCGGGTGCGATCCGGCGCCATCGCCCTCATTTACGCCGTAGCGATTTCCACCTTTGGCGGCTCAACGCAATTCATGGTCGCGTGGCTGACCGTGATCACCGGAAGCCCGATGACGCCCGCGTGGTATATGACCGCCGCCGTCGCGATCGGCCTTGCCGCCATGATGGGTATGCGCGAAACCCGGCCGCGTTAAAGCGCTGCGGCGCTGTACCGGCTTCATTGCCCGCGTGTGATCGAATTGCTGGGCATCCTAGCGCCGATGAAGCGCAACATGGTCACGCGCTAGAGCACCGAAAGACCCTTAGGAACTTTGCGGCAGCCACGCCTGGCCGAACGAGACGGCGTTCATCAGCGCATGGAGCAGGATCGTCAATGTGGTCGTTCCGCTCCAGGCGCGCAGACCGCCGAAGGTCAAGCCAATGATGAAGATGACGCCCATATAGAAGGCGTCGTATTGGGTATGGATCACCGCCCACAACGCGGAACTGATCACGATCGCGCCCATGACGCCGACGCGTGACGCGGCGAGACCGCGAAACAGGAAGCCGCGAAAGATCAACTCTTCCGCCAGCGGCGCCACGAGGGCGATGACCACAAAGAGCAACAGAACATTGCCGCCCTCGCGCAAGGTCTTGAACAGATCGGTCATGAATTGCGGTTCGGATTCGTGCCCTGTCGCCATGCCGATCAAACCGGTGGTTAGCACCGTGGCGAACAAGGCTGCAAAGCCATAGCCGAATTGCTTCCAGCTGATCGGCCCGAGCGCGAAATAATCCTGCCAGCGCCAGCGCCGCAACCGGGCGGCGATAAACAGCGCGGCGAGCGCAAACGGATACGAAACCAAAAGCAAAATCGACACGACTCCGAAATCGGCGGCGGCCGCCTTGATGTCGACTTGCATGCCCGGATGCGCGCTCATCTGCGGCAGCAGCATCAATAAAAATGCGCCGATCTGCGCAATCAGCGAAATGATGAAGGCGATCCCCAGCCACATCATACTGCCCCAGAACAGCCACGGCCCTTTTGGCGCCGCAGGCGAAATGTTGGGCTGTGCGAATTCAGGCGAGTCCATCTGCGTATCTTGGTCACGCCGCCGATCGAAAGGCAATTGTGCTAAGCCGTCGCGTGACGCCACAGGCTTCAGGGGGATTCATGAGAGACGCGACACAGAACGGAACTCCGATCACAGCCGGGCATGGCGCGTCGTTGATTCTGGCGGGGGCCATTTTGGGCTTTCTGGCGATCGCGTTCGGCGCTTTTGGCGCGCACGCTATCGAGCACAGCCTGTCCGCCGAGGCGATGGGCTGGTGGCGCACGGCCGGCATGTATCACTTGCCCTTGTCCGCCGCGACGGTGACCATGGGGGCGCTGACGCGGGTGGGTTTCCCCGGCGCCCGCGGCGCCGGCTGGTGTTTCGTCGTCGGCGTGATCGTATTTGCCGGATCGCTCTATGCGCTGGCGTTGACCGGCGCGCGCTGGCTCGGCGCCGTCACTCCCATTGGCGGCCTTGCCATGATGGCGGGGTTTTTATGCCTGGCGCTGGGCGCCTGGAAGGCGCGCAACGCCTAGCGCTTGAAGCAGGATTTCCTTTGTGCGTGAGCGTCTTAGAGGGCGCCGCGCGCCATTTTCAGGCATCGCCATACAACCCTAGCGTTTATTTACTGCAACTTAACCGCTAAAATGAGAGAACACACAACGCGCACGTGAAATCGTACACGCGTGGGTAGGCGCGCCTGCCCAAAGTGATTCAAACACGCGGGGCAGCGACAATGGCACTTTGTCTCCGGCTTTTTAACCTTCGCCACGCAACCGATAGCGCGCCGCTTTCAAAGGACCGGTCCGGCGTCGCGGCGCTCGAATTCGCTTTAGTCGCCCCAATCTTCATCGCGCTCCTGATGGGGATCGTCACCTACGGCTCCTATTTCCTGACGGCGCACACCATCCAGCAGATCGCCAATGACAGCGCACGCGCCTCGATCGCCGGAATGGATGACGGCGAACGCAAAACGATTGTTGATGCGACCGTCGATGCGGAAATCAGCAGCTACCCATTTTTGAAAGGCAAGATTAAGGGCGTCGACGTCAACCGGACCGACGCAACGGTTTCGGTCCGCGTCACCTATGACGGCGCAGAGGATATCTGGACTCAGCTTCTCGTGCCCGCACCGTCCCCGACCATCGTGCGCGACGCCGTCATCCGCCTTGGCGGCTACTAATGCCGGCAAGGAAGTTTCTACGCGACGAAGGCGGCGCAACGGCGATTTTCGCGGCGCTCGTGGCGTTGGTCATGGTCGGCTTCACGGCTTTGGCTGTGGACACCGGCTATTTGTTTTTGCAGGGCCGCCGCCTGCAAGGCACAGCGGATTTGGCGGCAATCGCCGCCGCGCAGAATCCAACCCGCGCTTCCAGCCTTGCCGAGCAAACGATCACCGATAATAAATGGCCGGGCTCAAATTTCACGGTGACGCCAGGCGACTACACTGCGGACCGCGCGCTTTCGCCAAAGGACCGTTTTGTCGCGAAAAAAAGCGGCGCCAACGCCGTTCAAGTCGATGTCGACGCGCCGGCGGACCTATTCTTCGGCAAGTTGCTCGTGCCCGAAGGCGCCTTCACCTTGAAACGCCGCGCCACGGCGGCGCAAACACGCTGGGCCGCCTTTCAAGTCGGCTCGCGGCTGGCGTCCTTGAACGGCGGCGTAGCGAACTCTGTTTTGAGCGGATTGACGGGAAGCAAGGTCAGCCTCTCGGTCGCGGATTATCAATCCCTGGCGCGCGCCGACGTCGATCTATTGTCTTATGTCGATGCGTTGCGGACGCGCATGAACGTCGAAGGCGCCAGCTTCGATCAAACCCTCTCGCACAATGTGGATACTAGCACTGCCCTGCGCGCCATCGGCGACGTGCTGCGCACGAATGGCGGTTCCGGCGCATCCTCGATGGACAGCTTGGCGTCATCGGCGGGCGGACGAAGCATCGACTTGAAGAACAGCATCGATCTTGGCCCCTATCGGTCGTCGACTGAACTTTCCACGACCAGCACAACATCTTTCAATGTCAGCGCCCTCGATCTGGCCACCGGCATGCTGACGATCGCCGGCAAAGACCGCCAGCTGAAGCTTGATGTTGGCTCGAGCATTCCTGGAATCGCGGACGTCAATGTCTGGCTGGCCGTGGGCGAGCCGCCAAATAAATCGCCTTGGATCAGCATCACAAATGCATCTGAGGTGATTGTGCGGACC
>JBEVJO010000091.1:0-13596 GCA_040510175.1 Caulobacterales bacterium | reverse complement strand
AGCAGTCTCGTTGTTCGCGCTAGGGAACCCGTCTGAAAGAGACGGGTTTTCCCTTTGCGCGCGTTAAAACATCGAACGCGCAGAAAATCCGGCTTTAGGCGTGCGGCGTGCAGGAATTAGAAATTCTTGCTGGCGGCGACGGGTAATTTTGCGAACCACTCCTATATCTTGAGGGAAGCCGGTGAAACGGCTCTCGAAAGGGGGATTATCGTGGCAGTAAATACGTCAGCAGCACTGAGCATCGCCATGAGCCCGGAAACGGGCTTGGCGCGCTATCTCTCTGAAGTCCGTAAGTTTCCCATGCTCAAGCCTGAGCAGGAATTCATGCTGGCCAAAAGCTGGCGCGAACACGGCGACGTGGACGCCGCGCATCAATTGGTCACCTCGCATTTGCGTCTCGTGGCGAAGATCGCCATGGGGTATCGCGGCTATGGGCTGCCGATCGGCGAAGTGATCTCCGAAGGCAATGTCGGTCTGATGCAGGCTGTGAAAAAGTTTGAGCCGGACAAAGGCTTCCGCCTCGCGACCTACGCGATGTGGTGGATTCGCGCCTCGATCCAGGAATACATCTTGCGCTCGTGGAGCCTCGTGAAAATGGGCACCACGGCCGCGCAGAAGAAACTGTTCTTCAATCTGCGCCGCATGAAGGGGCAGATGCAGGCCCTGGAAGAAGGCGATCTGAAACCCGAGCAGGTTTCCGAAATCGCGCACAAACTGGCCGTCACCGACAAAGAAGTCATCGACATGAACCGTCGGATGGCCGGTCCCGACGCGAGCTTGAACGCACCGGTCGGCGCCGAAGGCGATAGCGAGTGGCAGGATTGGCTGGCCGACGACAACGCCGACAGCCAAGAATCTTCTTTGGCGGAAAGCGAAGAAATGACTTTGCGCCGGGAGCTCCTTGAAACGGCTCTCGACGAACTGAATGAGCGCGAACGGCACATCATCACCGAACGCCGCCTGAAGGACGAGCCTGTGACCTTGGAAGAATTGTCCAAGGAATATGGGGTCAGCCGCGAGCGCGTCCGGCAGATCGAAGTGCGTGCATTCGAAAAACTGCAAAACGCCATCAAGAAGGCGGCCGGCGCACGCGGATTGCTGCAACCTGCCGCCTAAGTTTTCCTCCCCAAGGAAGATCGCTAGCGCGCCCTCAAAAGGGGCGCGCTTTTTTTGCCTTACACAAAAGACAAAAGGCGCCGAGGAATTCGCAAGACGAAGCGTCCATATGACATGAAGCGGCTTGAAAGGCCGCAAACGGCCAGGAGGCCACCATGTCAGAGCATCATTTTAAAACAAAAATCCGCGCCGCGCTGCTGACCGCCATGTTAGCGGCCACAACGCCCAATTTTGCACAAGCGGCGCCAGCGTCCAAAAAACACGCCCCGCAATGCTTCAACAGCGCAAGCATTAGCGGTTGGAACCGGATCGACGATCATATCGTGCGCGTCCATACCGGCCCGAGTCGGGATTACGATTTGACCGTCATGGGCACGATCAACGATCTGGCGTTTCGCGACCATATCGGCGTTCAATCCGGGCCATCCAATTGGATCTGCACAGGCAACGGTCTCGGCGTCAGCGTGGTTACGACCGGACCGTTCAAGAACACCTATCCTGTGACAAACATTAGCGCCGCGCCGACAAAGACCGCCGCACACGCTTTGCGCAAAAAGGAAAAGCAGGCGTCACGCGAAGATCGCGTCGCGGCGGGTCCAGGCGCCAAGGCTGCGCTGGCGTTCGTCGAAAGCTCCACGCCTGCGCGCGACGAAGATCGCAGCCCAGGTTCAACGGTGGACGGCCCACAATAAGGAATAGTCCGCTCAGTTTGAAAGAGGCTTCAGAGCGTCTCTCTTAGGCGGGCGGCGGCGATATTTTTTTCTAAATTCGCGAGGCGCGTCGTCGTCACAATAACGCTGGCGACACTCGGAAGAGCGAGCGCTGGACCTATACCGATCCCTTCACCCTGGTGACGCTTCTGTGCAGCGTCACGCAGTGTCCGGGCCAGATACCAAAGGTCCGCACGTGACCGTGGCATCCGATACGCGGCCGCCTGCGATCGCATGGTTTCAATCGCCAGAACCGAAACGCCGAGATGCTGCGCCTGCGCCAGCAATTGCGGATCATCGAGCGGCGTCATTAAAAGACTGAACAGGTCATCGCGCGCTGCGTATTTCAGCATGGCCGCGCGCTCCAGGCCCCGGCCGCAAACGCCAATGCGGCGCGCGAGGCCTTGTGACAGAAGCCCGCGCAATTCCATCACGACCGCGGGATCCTCGATATCGGTGGGCGCTGGTCCATGCAAAAGGAGCGCATCGATATAGCCAACGCCCATTCTCTCAAGACTCTGCTCAAGCGAGACTGTCAGAGACTGCCGAGCCCCGTCAGCGGTTCGCGTGCGCGCTTTCGTGATAACGGTGAGAACGTCCCGCGGCGCGCCGGCGATAGCACGACCAAGCCTGCGCTCGCCTTCACCGCCGCCATACATCGGCCCTGTGTCGAACAGCGTAACGCCACGCTCAATGGCTTCCTGAACCAAGAGGATTGTGTGTTGCGGCGCGGTGACGCTGCTGGCGTGCGGCCCGGTCACGCCGAAGCCAAGGCGCGGCAGAGATTGGTCTAAAGCCATCGGAGCGGGACGTTCTGGCAAACGCAAGACGCCGCCATCAGAAGCGTCAGGCCAATGTCCGCTTTGGCGCTTCGGCGTCGCCGACCGGTAAATTGCAGACCCGACGCTCAGACGCCAATGCGCGCAGGCGCTTCATATTTGCCGAGCGCCTGTTCAAGCGCACCGACAAATAGACCGCGCGCAACGTCAATGCAGCGCGGACGATCGGTGAGAACAAAATAGCCATCGCTTCTTCAAGCGGATTGCCCGCGAACTTGCGGAAATAAATGTCGAGGCCGCGCGCCTTTTGCCATTCCACCCAGACTCGATTGGCGCTGCTGGTCGACCCGTAATGTTTGGCGCACGCGCCCGGCGTGAAGACGACTTCACCGCCCTCTTCACCGATACGACGACACAGATCGATGTCCTCGACATGCAAGAAATAGGCTTCGTCAAAACCGCCGATCTGACGGAATTGCGCCGCCGGCATCAGCATCAAAGCTCCGCTGACAGTCGGCACAACTTCGGCTGCGGCCGGCAGCGGCGTGTTTTCCCAGTGGACGTCGCGGAAAGATGGCCCGCCGATTTTCGCGAGCACCGTAGAGAGGCCGGTGAAGCTGGCGGCTGCATTCCACAAGGTGAGTTTGCCGCGCCGCGCGCCACGCTGTTCCTTCCCGAACACATCCAACAGCATGCCGCCCGCCAACCATATTCCGGTGCGGTTTTCGCCGGCGGCGATCATGGAATTGACCGCGCCATTTTCAAGCACGGCGTCGGGATTCAAAAAGAGCAGATACCGCCCATGCGCCGCTTGCGCGCCCATATTGCAAGCTTTGGCGAAGCCAATATTTCCATGGCCGTCGAGCAATTCGAATTTCGCTTGCTCGCGCACCAGTGCGCGAAGGCGCGATTCCTGGTCGTCCGGATTGCCATTATTGACGACGATCACTTGACCGATTGACGGGTCGTTGCGGACTGCCTGGAGACATTCCCACAAATATGGGCCGGTATTGTAGGTGACGATAATAGCGGAAACGCGCACGCTGAGCGCCGCGGCATGCTCAGATGATTCAATACCGGACTGCAGCCCAGTTTCGTAAGTCGGGAAGTCCAGTTCGAACGCTGATTTTCGCATTGCTACACCATCAGCTTGCATCCCTGCCCCCCTCGCGCTTTTTAACAAGCGCTATAATCAACGCCGCAGCCGCAAAGCCACTCGACAAAAACCAAGCTTGCCAAGCGCCAAAGCTCACGCCCGCGAATACACAGAACGCCCCAAGTCCCCCGACCGCCCCCGCCGTCGCTTTATGATCATGGCTCAAACCACGTACGAGCGAAAGTGTCAAAACCAGCACCAGCGCAGCCACCAGCGCCACCCCTACCAGCCCGATTTCTAACCATAAATGAAGCGCAACGTTGTGCGGATGCCAGGGTATTATGTCGCGGGCGCCAACATCGGCATAAACGTGGGCTTGCTTGAATGTTTTCGAGGCATCAACGCCCCAGCCAAGCAAAGGTTTCTGAGCAATCATGGCAGCCGTATTCTGCCAGATCTCAAGCCGCATCTTGTACGACACAGGAAGCAGGCGCTCAACGGAGTCTGGTATATATTTCAGAAGGTTAGCAAGTCTCGGCGCGGCCAATAAAAATTCGATGATCGCCAAACCGCTCAACACGATCATGATGCGCGGAAACGCGCGCGCGGCAATGTAACAAAACGACCCCACAATCACGGCCAAAATGATGGACGAGGTATGTGAATAACGGCTGATAACAATCGCAAGCGCTATAGGAATGAGCAAAATAAAATGGGCGCGCCCGCCCCTTTTATCTAAGGCAGCCACTGCTGGCCAAAGCAGCACAGCGAGCGCGGCGCCGGCGCCCCCAAGCGTATGCCGGACCGCAATGAGCTCGGCGCCATTTTTAACTGGCCCGCGCTCGGCCGTATAAAAGGGAAACTTAAATATGCCCTCCTGGCCCGCCAAAATTGCCAAGATCAAAACGCACGCGATCCCTGCGCGCACGATCATATCGCGATCAGCTTGAGTGACCCCTCCGGCGCTCCAGGCGAATATCGACAGCAACGGCAGATAGACCAAAATCCCGATCAGCGTTTTAGGATTGTCTTGCGACGTCCAGAAATACGAGGCCGCCAGCCAGAGCCAGAGCAACGCGAATAATACCATCGGTATTTTCGCGCGCAGAATATCGTGGCCCAACGCCGCCAAGCGCGCGGGGCTCATCAGCGCAATCAGTGCGCCGAGGGTGAACACTGGCGCGAGCGTTTGCCCCCCCGCAGCGGCTGCAATGGCGGCGGCGATGAAGCTCCCGGCCACAGCTGCGCCTGAGCGGCTGAAGGACGTCGCCAGGAGCGCCGTTTGCGCTTTAAAATCCCTATGGATTTCTGTTCCGTCCAAACCGCCGGTCCGCGCAAACGCCATACTAAAAAATGTCCTAAGCGGCGGATCGCTTTTTGCCGCGCGCCAAATCCGGCGGCGTCGCTTCGGCCGTCAATTGGGTGACGGCGTCTGCGAGCGTCATCGGTATTTGCCGCTCGTTCTCTGCGCCCAGACGGCGCAGCGCTACGGTCCGCTCTTCGGCTTCCTTTTTGCCGACCACCAAGATCAGCGGAACTTTGGCCAAAGAATGCTCACGCACCTTGTAGCCGATCTTTTCATTGCGGAGATCGCATTCGACCCGGAGCCCGGCTGCCTTCATTTCTTCGACGACTTCAGTCGCATACCCGTCTGCATCTGAAGTAATCGCGGCCACCACAATTTGGGTCGGCGCCAGCCAGAGCGGGAATGCGCCGGCATAATGCTCAATCAGGACGCCAATGAACCGCTCCAGCGATCCGAAGATCGCACGATGCAGCATCACCGGCCTGTGCTTTGCCCCGTCAGCGCCGACATATTCGGCGTCCAGCCGCTCGGGCAGCACGTAATCAAGCTGCAGCGTGCCGCACTGCCAAGTCCGCCCGATCGCATCACGCAGGTGGAATTCCAACTTTGGTCCGTAGAACGCGCCTTCGTTCGCGATGCGCTCGACCTGAACCCCGGCGGCGTTCGCCGCTTGCTCCAACTTATCTTCGGCGATCGTCCATTGCTCGTCCGTGCCGAACCTTTTGTCAGGACGTAGCGCCAGCTTCACCGAATGCAGCTCAACGCCGAGATCATCGTAGACTGAATTCAGCAAGGTCACGAAGTCCCGCGACTCTTCGACAATCTGATCTTCCGTGCAGAATATGTGCGCATCGTCTTGCGCCAGCTGACGCACACGCAGCAGGCCATGCGTGGCGCCGGAGCTTTCGCAACGATGCAAACCTTCAAACTCGGCCATGCGGATCGGCAGCTCGCGATACGAACGCTGGCCGTGATTGAATATCTGGATATGCAAGGGGCAGTTCATCGGCTTCACGCAAAGCGTCTCGCCTTCCTCCGTTTCGGAGATGAACATGCTGTCGTGGAATTTCTCCCAGTGGCCGGAACGCTCCCATAAAGACTTGTCCGCGATCTGCGGCGTCTTGACTTCGACATACCCAACAGCGCCGATCCGCCGGCGCATGTAGTCAAGCAGCGAGCGGTACAGCGTCCAGCCTTTTGGATGCCAGAAGATCATCCCTTTGGCCTCTTCTTGGATATGAAAGAGATCCATCGACTGACCAATCTTGCGGTGGTCGCGCTTTTCAGCTTCTTCGACGCGTTTCAGATAGGCGGCAAGATCGGCGTCTGACGCCCAGCACGTGCCATAGATGCGCTGGAGCTGCGCGTTATTCTGATCGCCGCGCCAATAAGCGCCGGAAAGTTTCGTCAGCTTGAACGCCTTGCCAAGCTTACCCGTGGACGGCAAGTGCGGCCCGCGGCAGAGGTCATGCCAGTCGCCTTGAAAGTAGACCGTGATGGGCTCGGCGCCCGGCAGATCGCGAATGATCTCGGCTTTATATTGTTCGCCGATCTCTTCAAAATGCTTCACCGCCGCATCGCGCTCCCAAACTTCACGACGGATGGGCAGATCCTGATCCACGATCTTGCGCATACGCTCTTCGATCTTTGCGAAGTCGTCCGTCGAGAATTTTTCCTCGCGCGCGAAGTCGTAATAAAAACCGTCTTCGATATTCGGCCCGATTGTTACTTGCGTGCCGGGAAACAATTCCTGCACCGCCTGCGCCAAAACGTGCGCGCAGTCATGGCGAAGGATATCGAGCGCTTCGGGTTGGTCGCGCGTAATCAATGCCAATGAGGAATCGCCCTCAAACGGCCGCGTCAAATCCCAGTCTGCGCCGTTGACGCGCGCTGCTACGGCCTTTTTCGCGAGGCCCTTAGAAATGCTTTCAGCGACATCCAGCGGAGTGCCCGTCGCCGGGACCTGGCGAACAGCGCCGTCCGGCAACGTGATATTGAGCAACTCAGCGGACGCCATTGGGGGCTCCATTCTCTTCAGTCTGCACTTGAGGTGGGATATCGGCGCAGGAATGCCGCTTCCAAGACCATGCGCCATATTTCCAAGGCGTAAACAAGCCCGCTTTGGGTTTTGTCTCGGGAGCCGGATCGAAACCCGATGTGCCCAAAGGGTGGCAGCGGCACAAGCGCGCCAGGGTCATCCAGCCGCCCGCCCAAAGGCCGTGCCGCGCTATGCAATCCTTGGAATATTGCGAACAGCTGGGCGCATGCCGACACCCGCCGCCGCCCATGGCGAGCAGCGGAGACAGCACGGCGCGATACCCGGAAAGAACAAAAAGCGCCGCCTTTTCAGGCCAGCGAAGGCGGAACGCGGGAGGGGTCATAATTCGGGCCGTGTATCATAGCGCTCCGGCGGCGGCCACCCCTCGCCCCGCCGCCCAATCGTCACCCCATCGGGTACAAAATCTCTTTTGAGACCTGATTGATCCTGTCCAGAACATCCTGGCCTAGCACGACATCCGCAGCCGCCAGAATGTCGTCCAGCTGGTCCACGTGCGTGGCGCCGACGATGGTCGACGCTACGAAGTCCTGTTGCTTGCTCCAAGCCGTCGCCATGGTCGTCACCGATATGCCCGCTTCGGCTGCGATGGCCATGTAGCGCTCGGTCGACGCCAGACTTTTTTCGTTCAGAAACCGCTTAGCGATGGCGACCTGCCGAAAGCCGGATTCGCGGTATTTGATCAGGCGGCCCGTCGTCGTAGGATTGTCGCCGTTATATTTTCCGGTCAACACCCCGCCGGCCAGCGGCGAATAGGGAATCAAGCTGACGCCTTCCTGACGGCAGACTTGCGCGAGTTCGTCTTCAAAGCGCCGATTGTTCAGACTGAAATTGTTCTGGATGGTTTCATAACGCGCCAAGCCTTCGCGCTCCGCCGCGGCCAGACTTTTCATCAAGCCCCAGGAGGTTTCGTTGCTGCAGCCCAGCACCCGAACTTTGCCGTCCTGTATCAGATCGTCGAGCGCACGCATCGTCTCCTCGTAGCGCATCCCGTGATCGGGCCAGTGGGTTTGATAGAGATCAATATAATCCGTCCCAAGACGTTTCAGACTGCCCTCGACCGCGCGCACGATATTATGGCGATCCAGCGCCGCCATGCCCGAGCGTACCGAGCTGCGAATCCAACCATGCGCCGCGCCGGCAACCTTGGTCGCCATGATGATCGCATCCCGGTTTTTGGTCTTGAGCCAGCGGCCGATTATCTCTTCCGTGATGCCAGCGAGTTCTCCGATCGGAGGCACGGGATATACCTCGGCGGTATCAAAAAATGTGATGCCCGCATCGAAGGCTTTATCCAAAATTCGATGGCTCATCTGTTCGTCGGCATAGGTGCCGAACATCATGGTGCCCATGCAGATGTCGGAAACCACAATGGGGCTTTTGCCGAGGCGTTTGATTTTCATTGTCGATCCATCCTGCTGCTTGGAAACTTCGTTACCCGGCCCCGCGGCGGCGCAGCAAGCCCGAATACCAACGAAGCCCTCTTCCAACGGCCCTAGGCAGGGCAGCAAGCGATGTGCAACTGAGACGCAAAACGCACTTGGCCAGGCTTTACTGGGAGCGCGATAAGCTCGGTCAGTGTCCCTTCCTTCGCTTGAATTGGGTCACCAGACCGCAAGGGACCGGGCAAGGAAGCCAAAACCGTGACTTTCTTCACTTCCAGCCAATTTTCAAACACCGCCCAATGTGCGACAATGTATACGTGTAAGGTCTTTTCGGCTGCGTCGACAGCCTGCCTCGCGGCGCTTTTCAAGGAGCGCCAGAGTGTTCGGAGCGTATAGAATGCCGATCAGCGCATTCCTTCAAAAATGCCGCGCCGCAACTGACGAAACGACGCTCTTCAGAGCCTTTCGCGAATTCACCGACCGCTACGAGGCTGACGTCGTCATCTACAATCTTTTGATCGAGAATCTCCATCACCTGCCGCCGGAGCAATCCAGCATTTATCATGACGCGCCGCCTGAGCTGGTGCGGCGCTACTCTGATAAAAAGTATTTCTACATAGATCCGATATTGCACGCGGTAGTGAAGGCGCGTGAGGCGTTTCATTGGTACGATTGCGGGAAGATCATTCCTCTGAGCCCGGCCCAGGAAAACTATCTCGAGGAATTACGCAAAATTGGGCTGAAGGACGGGCTCGCCATTCCGATTCACACCGGACTGGGATCGGCGTCGTTTTTCGCCATTGGTTCAACCAAGCGCGCCTTTGAGCTCAACCCGGAAGAAGAGTGCAGGCTGTGGTGCGTGTGCCTGCACGTGCACAATCGCTGCATGGAGTTGCGCGGTAAATATCCTGAACGCGACGCCCGGCTCTCAAAACGAGAAACGCAAGTCCTGACGTTGGTGGCGCAAGGCAAAAGCAACACCACCATCGCCAAGGCGCTGGGTTTGTCTGATCACACGATCGACACGCTAGTGCGCCGCTCGTTTGTTAAACTTGGCGTAAGCGATCGAATTTCAGCCGCCCTGAAAGCGGTCGGAACAGGCGCGGTCCAAATCTAGCGTTTTTTTAAAGTCGCGACAACGGACGCCAGCAAATCAATCGTTTTCGCCCGCGTCATCAGCCTTGGGCGCGCCACCACGGGCAAGCGATTTGATATTTTCGGCCTGCAGCTTCAAGATCGTTTGCACGTCTTCAGAATATTTCCGCGTCAGACGCTCGATCGCATCCGCTGCATCCAACAAATCTTCGGCCAAATGATCAATTTCAACCGCGATGGCGTCGCGGTCGATCAGCGGCCTTTGCTTATTGTCCATCGTGCCTTGCCATAGATTCCGCCCAGACATGGGGGCCGCGCGTCATACGCGAACGTACCATATTGTCTGTAACGTGCCTGCGGGACACAACTGTGATAACAGATATGGCCTATGACAGAGATGGGATAGGGGCCAGAAAGTTCAATGCGTTAGCGCACGCGTGTGCAAAATTTTTGGAATCAATTGGGATTGGCGCCCAAACATAGACGTTCAAAGCCGCCTCGCGCAGTGACCCGAGTTGCGTCTAAAGCCCGGGAATTGTGGTCAAAACGCAAGGACACGCTCCAAATATTGTTGCAGCTCTGAAGCATTTCCTGGCGGTCGCATGCCGCAACCAGATAATCGCCGCGGGCCTCAACCGGCGGCACATCCCGGCAAACGAAGCCATTGGCTTCCAAATCCTTTTTGACCGCCAGCAAACCCGGCTCCGGGCCATAGCGGGCGTCGATCTGGGCTGCGAACGCATCGCTCAACTGGTCAGGGTTTTGCGCGCCCTTCCAATCGCCGAAATCGATGGGCTGGTCGGCCTTGGACACGCCCCCGGGGGCATTGGGCGCGCCCGCGCCGTTCGGCGAGGGTTCGCCTACAGCAATGGAGGCCGGCGGCGCCTTCCCCGCCCCGCTGCCCGCGCAGCCAGTCAACAACACCGCCAACGCAACCGCGCGCAGCTTCATTATCGCCTCCGCGATTGTTTGAGTTGGGCGATGCGCCCGGCCTCCATACCGCCGGCTTGCGCCGGAGGGCCCTTACGAGCCTTGTTCTTTCTTCGGCGCGCCCAGCAACTCGGGCTCACCCGGCGTGGCTTGACCGGCATAAGGCGCAGGCGTGCTCGCTGCTGGCGGCGGCGTTTCTTTTTTGGTGGTGGCGCAAGCCGCCAACCCGAACACCAGGACCAGAGCCGGCAACGCAACGATCTTCTTCACGAATTCCCTCCCAAGTGGGGTTTTGATTGATGAAGGATCCTATAGCGCGAGATCGCGCCGCAAACACGAGGCAAAAGTGGCCAAATCGCGAAATTATATTTCGGCCAGAGCCCGCTTTAAGCCTGGGGCGCCAGCGCGCCAGCCTGCTCCAGCGCTTCCACCGCCGCGTCAAACGCCAGCATGGTCGACAAATGCCGGGGCGGAAATTCGCGCACCGCTTCGAGGTGCCGCAACTCCCAGAAGCGGCCTTCCGGCGCGGGGCCTTCTTCCTTCAGCATTCGCCGCAGCGCATCTCGCGCCGTCAGCACTTCTTGCGGGGTGGCGCCGATAATATTGCCCGACAACACCGAGGCCGCCGCTTGGCCCAAAGCGCAGGCCTTGGGGTCAATGCCGACCTCGCTGACCACGCCATCCTTGAGCTTAAGATCTACGGTGACCACGGAGCCGCAAATGCGGCTGACCTTGGTGGCGCTGCCGTCCGGATCAGCCAACCGCCCGACATGCGGCGTCTCCGCCGCCAGCTCCAACACCCGCCCGTGATACAGATCGCCATACATACAGCGTTATATAGGCGATGCTGCGGCGCAAAGCGATGCGGCGCGCGTGCTTAAGACGCCCCATGCCGACACGATGGCAATGCTCACTCTTGCCGCAAGGCCGTCAATTGTTCGGCGTAGCGGGCGAGCAATGCGGAATCGGTGATGTTGGGATTGCCGCCCCGATCCAGCGCCGCTTTCAGCGCCTCCGTGTCATTCGCATCGACCGCCAGGAACATTTCGATGTCGGGGTCTTCGATACCCGATTGCTTCAGGAGCCGCAGGCTGTCGAAGAAGGACGGCTCCGGCCCGCCGCCGGTTGGCGCGCGTTGCTCAGGAGCGTCGCCGCCATAAACGCCGCGCATGGCTTTCAGCAACACATTGTTTTCGATGACGTTGTCAAAGTTCGCAACGCTCCGCGTCAAATCCTGCACCGCATTGGAAAGCAACCGCAGATCCGCGTTTTTCAGATTGGTGAGAAGATTTTGCACGCGTATGGCGCGATTGAGAAACAAGCCGACATCATCTGTATCGATCATTTCGGACAGATACATATGAAACAATCGCCATTCTTGCGGCGACCCAGCTGACTTCTGGCTTTTGCGCGCAGCAAACCCATAAAACGCAAAACCCGTGACCGAATTCATGAACGCAAGGAGCGAAGCTTTTTCCACCGACAGGTTTGTCTTGCTGCGCGCGTCCGCTTGCAACTTGATGCCCGCCCTCACCTGGGCCGACGACAATGTCGCGAGCAGCTTGGCGAGATCGGATTTCACCTCCTGCTGAGACTTGTAATCGGAGCTTTCGACCTGCGCCGTGATCAACAAAGCGATGGCGCCGAGAATGATCGCAATGGCGGTGGAGATGCTGGACCCAACGGACGCCCGCCAACTCCACTCTTCCGTAAACGTGAACGGCACGACGTAAACGGCGACCGAGACGAGCAAGGCTAAAAACGCCAATATGATAGCCCAACGGATCATGCCCATTCCCCCCACGCACCTTCCCGGATCGTGACTCCGAAAGCATGACGCTGGCAATCGCGAAGACCTGATCAAGCGGTTGGGCGCGCCCGGCCCCAATTTTGGAACAAAGCGGGAATATTTGGCAACCTTTGTTAACGGAATCGCGCTATTTGCCCTCCATGAGCGGTTTGATTCGAATGTTTGGCGTGGATCCCGGCCTTAATCGCTGCGGCTGGGGCGTGGTGGAGGCCGACGGCCCGCGCCTGCGCTATATCGCCCATGGCGTGGTGCGCCCTCCCGCGCAAGAAAGCCTGGCCGAACGCCTGCGCATTCTGTTTGAAGGCCTGCGCGCCGCCATGCAAAGCCATGATCTGTCGCACGCCGCCGTGGAGGCCAGCTTCGTGAACACCCAGCACGGCAATCACGGCTCCGCCCTCATTCTGGGCCATGCGCGCGGCGCGGCCATGCTGGCCTGCTCGACGCATGGCCTCAGCGTCGACGAGATCGCCGCCACCGAAGTGAAGAAAGCATTGGTCGGCACCGGCAAAGCCGAAAAGGAACAGGTCGCGCTCATGGTGCGCCGCCTTCTGCCCGCCGCCGGCAACGTCACCGCCGACGCCGCCGATGCTTTGGCCGTCGCCATCGCCGCCTCGCATCGCGCGCAAAGCTCCCTGACCCGCGCCAAGGTGCGGGCATGATCGGCAAACTCCGCGGCACAGTGGGCGCGCTGGGCGAAGACGCCGCGATCATCGAGGTCGGCGGCGTTGGATATGTGGTGCAAGCCGGCGCGCGCACCCTCGCCCGCTTGGCGCCGAACGAAGCCGCCGAGCTGTGGATTGAAACGCAGGTGCGCGAAGATTCCATCAAGCTGTACGGTTTCCCTTCCGAAGCAGAACGCGCCTGGTTCGCCCATCTGCAGACCGTGCAAGGCGTCGGCGCTCGCGTGGCGCTGGCCATTCTCGACGTGCTGGCGCCCGGCCCGCTCGCCGACGCGATTGCGCTGGAAGATAAGACCGCCGTATCGCGCGCCCATGGCGTCGGCCCGAAAGTGGCCCAGCGCGTGGTCACTGAATTGAAAGCCAAGGCGCCGCCTAAAGGCTTCGGCTGGAAAGGCGCGGCCTCCAGCGTGGCCGGCGCGCCGGCGAGCAAAGGCGCCGATGCGATGGACGGCGACGGCGCCGCCCGCCGCGACGCGATCAGCGCCCTCGTCAATCTGGGCTTCGGCGATTCAGACGCCGCGCGCGCCGTGGCCGGCGCCATCCGCGCCGATCCGAAGGCCAACACATCCGCGCTGATCCGCACCGCGCTGAAGGAATTGCAAGGATGACGGACCAGGACCGCATCGTCACGCC
>JBEVJO010000090.1:0-3053 GCA_040510175.1 Caulobacterales bacterium | reverse complement strand
CGCGCCGAGCCCGCCACGCGGCCATTGCCTGCCAGCAACCCCATAATCGCGAGAAAAGTTTGGCTCTTGCCCGACCCGGATTCGCCGACGATCGCCAATGTCTCGCCCGGCGCTATGTCGAAGCTGACGCCCTGGACCGCCGCAACGGGCCCATCGCCTGTTTCAAACGTCACCGACAGCTCTTTAACGCTGAGCAAGGGCGCGGTCATGCGAGCGAATGTCCAATCATTCCAGCATCGTGCGCTAAGACGCCGGAACAACGCAAGAGGCCCGTCCAGACCTTATCGCCGTCCTAACCCGATTAGCCAAAGCGCGGTCATCTCTAAACGCAACATTAATCGCGTCCGCCTAAAGTGCGGCAATAAGCCCACCGGGTTAGGGAGCAACGCTATGTCCATCGTGTCGTCTAGAACGCGCGCCCGCGGACAAGACCATTTTGAACCGGACGCCGCGCTCGATCCGCTTGAGCAGCGCGCCCTTCGCGGCCATTTGGAACAGATCGACTTCACGTCGTTCGCCGCGAACAAGGAAGTCATCGGCGCGGCCCTTGGTCACACCGACATATCCAAATTCCAACGCCTCGCAGTCGCCGCCGCCAACGCCCGCGCGCACTGGGTCTCGGCATCGCTCGATATGGCAAGCGCCGGTCACGCGCTGGACGCAAAGCAAGTGGCGCAATTGTCGGCGCTGCGCGCGGCCTATGACGAACTCACCGAGGCCTATGAAGGTCTGCGCCGCATGGTTGAGCGCGGTTACCTGACCTATCAGCGCAAAGGCTGATCTAAGGCGCATCCTGTAAAAAGGCTCGAATGGCCTGCCAGGCGGCGGGCTCCGTCATGTATGGGGCATGTCCGACATTCGGCACGATCGCGGTGCGCATCTGCGGCGCCCGGCTTTGCATGTACGCCAAGCCATCGGCCGAGAATAAATCCGAGATTTCGCCGCGGATCGTCAAAAGCGGCTTTTTCGCCAACGCATCGAAGAACGGCGTGAGATCCGGCGCAGGCGTTTTCTTGGCCTGGTCCGAATAGGTGTGCGCGAACGGCGCGGCGATCGCTGGATCATAGTCCAGCGCCACCCCGCCATCGCGCTCGACATAGGTCCGGCGTGCGAAGGTCATCCAGAAGGCGTCGCTCTCATCGGGAAAGGCCAAGCCGTTGACCGCCTTGCAGCGCTGCGCCGCTTCGACCCAATCCGCGGCGGGCGGTAACGGCTTGCCGACATATAAAGCAATGCGGTCGAGCGCCGCTTGCTCTAACCTTGGTCCAATATCGTTCAGCACCGCCCCGGCGACCCTGCCGGGCGCCAAAGCCGATAAGATCATAGTGATGATGCCGCCCATCGAAGTGCCAACAAACACCGCGCGCGGGATTTTCAAATCTTCCATCCAGGCCGCACCGTCGCCGGCATAAGTCGGCGGCACATAGCGGGCGGGCATGGAATCGTACTCGGATCGTCCTCGCCCGCGAACATCCATGACGACAACGCGCCGGCCCAACGCCGCGATGCGTGGCGCGAGTTCTTCGAAGTCTTTCGAATTGCGCGTCAGTCCGTGCAGACAAATCACCGGCGCCTTGCCGGACGCGATCCCGCTCGCCGGATAATCGCGCGCATAAAGGTTCAGCCGGTCGCCATTGCGAAAAAACAGCTCGCTGAAACCCGTGCCGGGGCTGTCGCCGCTCATTTCACTAAAGCCGCTTCGGGATGTTCGGCCTCATAGGCCTTCAGCAACGACATATAAGGCGACACCCAGGTCCAGCCGACGCCATCGATGTTTTGCTTGATCTCGAAGTGCAGGTGCAATGTCGTCGCCACGGGCTTTCCAGCGCTATCAACGCCGAAATCGTTCGACAGATAACCGATCAATTGGCCCTTCTTAACGCTCTGCGCCTTTTTGACCTCAAGCGCCTTCATGTTCAGGTGCAGATAGCGATAGATACGGCCACCTGCGCGCAAATCGACCGTGTAGGCGCCTATATATTGGATGTCGCCATCTTCCACGGCGACGACCTTCACGCCCTTGCGCGTGGCGGCCGGTACTTTCTTGATCGCGGTGCAGAAGGCGGCGTCGCCGGCGCGGATGTCTTGTCCCTGGTGGATTGCCTTGCTTGGACAATTGTAGGAGGCCCGGCTGGCGCCGGGGCGCTTCTCGCAGAAATTGTCTTGCCAAGGATAGCTGTAGTTCACCGTCGAGCATTCGCTACCCGCCGCGCCATTCATGCCGCCGGTTCCATAAACCTGCGAATTCAAAAACGTCGGCGCATCCTTGATGGGGAAAACGATTCCAGGCGCATACACGGTTTCATCTTTCGAACCCGTGCCGGATCCGGCCTGCAACATTCCCACCGCTTTGTAGATGAACTTGCCGGCGTCTTTGAAAATTGACGATTGCACCGGCGGCGTAGGACCGGTTTCAGGCGGCGTCGTTGGCTCCGGCGTTGCAGGAGTCGTGGGTGTTGTCGGTTCAGTGACGGGTGGAGTCGTTGGCGCAGGTTCTGTTACCGGCGGCGTTGTCCCTTCGCCCGGCGTTGCAGGTTCAGTTCCTGGCGGCGCGGGCTCCGCGGGCGTTCCATCCGGATTGGTCGCCGGCGGCGTTTCTGCAGGCGGCGTTTCACCCGGCGTCAAGACGATCGGGCCTTCCGGCTGTTGATCGGGCGCGGGCGCAGGCGCCGGATTTGGGTTGGAGTTGTCGTCAGCACGCTTCGGCAAAACCTTCTGAATCTCGGCCTTGGCTTTGTGGGCGACGTCCTTCACTTGCTCGCAGCCAGCGAGCGCGCCGAGAGCGATCAAGCTGACCGCAAGCGCACGAACAGACGACCGCCGGAACCGCTTGGCTTCCGCTCTCACGGAAGAGACCCTCGCGGAAACGTCGCTGCGCGTTATCATGCATTCCCCCAAAGGAACCAAGCGGCCCGGATCTATGTCCAGCGCACGCCAAACCACCAAATCGTCCGCGCCAAAACTGTGCGCGAACAAATCGAATCGCGCGCCGCTAAATCCGGCGCGTCCGTATTTTAGTTGCCGACCATCACGAGGCTTTCGACGACGGCGCG
>JBEVJO010000089.1:0-3558 GCA_040510175.1 Caulobacterales bacterium | reverse complement strand
CCATATGGCGACAAAGCCGCGCAGACGATGACCCCGCCAAGCGCCGTATGTTGGAAGCGCTCTTTAAGAACCGATGCGACCGCATCGGCGTTGCGAAAATCAAGCGCCATAACGTCCCGCAATCCCGGAATTGCGGCGCGCACATCCGGGATTTGGTCAGCATCCCTGACAGTCGCGATGACGGATTCTCCGGAAGCGACCAGCATCCGCGCCGCTTCCGCGCCGACACCGCCTCTGGCGCCAATCAGAAGAATTGGGTCCGCCATACTGTCCGCCTATGTTCGCAAACAAAAACCGCACCAATAGAGCAAATAAACGACGGACGCTCCAGGCATCCGCGGCCTCCCGCCCCGCTTGCCCCGATCCGCCAATTCATGCTTGCCTCCGCAGAGCCTGAAGGGCGCTGAGGGAACCGGGCATGGACATCGTCATTCTCGCGGGGATTCTGATCACCGCCGCAACCCTGCCCCCTGTTTTGTGGCAGTTGCGCAAGCACCCCCGGGGCCTGGTCGTCCTGTTCATGGCCGAGATGTGGGAGCGCTTTTCCTATTACGGCATGCGCGGCCTTTTGATCTTTTATTTGACGCAACATTTCCTGTTCGATGACGATTTCGCGCAAGGCCAATACGGCGCCTACACCTCGCTTGTGTATCTGCTGCCGCTGGTCGGGGGCTTTCTCGCCGACAAATATCTAGGCACCCGCAAGGCGATCGTGTTCGGCGCATTGCTGCTTGTCGCGGGGCATCTGGCGATGGCTTTCGAAGGCGCCCCCGCAAAGCAGGTGCTGATCTATGAGGGGCAAAAATACGACTTCGTGGTCGATGGGCGCGGCGACGGCCGTAAGGTTTCGCTAGTTGTTGATGGCGCCAAGCACGCGTTCAGCCCCGCCCCCAACGGCGGTCTGGAAATCAAGGATTTGCCGGCCGGCGCCGCCTTGCCGACGGCGATTCCCAAGGGCGCCTACACGCTCGGCGTCGAGAACCGCTCCGCGCCGCACGTCGCCGTGATGTATCTGGCGTTGTCGCTGATCATCATGGGCGTCGGCTTTTTGAAGCCAAACATTTCCACCATTGTGGGCCAGCTTTATCCGGAGGGCGATCCGCGCCGCGATCCCGGCTTCACCCTCTATTATTACGGCATCAATCTCGGCGCCTTCTGGGCCGCCATTCTGTGCGGCTTCCTGGGCCAGAAAGTCGGCTGGTGGGCCGGTTTCGGTCTGGCCGGTATCGGCATGCTGGCGGGCCTCATCATGTTTCAGCGCGGCCGCGCCAGCCTGGAGGGCAAGGGCGAGGCGCCGGACGCCGCGCGCCTCGCTGCGCCTATTTGGGCCAATCTCTCGCGCGAAAAGATCATCTATATCGGCGGCTTTCTGGGCGTCTTCGCCGTCTGGGCGCTGTTGACCTTCGACGCCTCGGTGCGCACCTGGACCAGCGCCGCCATTGCCCAATTTCCTAAGCCTGCGGACGGGAGCGCGCCGCACCTGCCCTTGGGCCTATCGCTTCTGGATTTCTTCGCCGCGGTTGGGACGGCGCTGGCGATCGGATCGATGGTCATCCTGGGCTATATCTTCTGGTACATGGGCACAAAGCTCGACCGCATGCATCGCGACCGCATGATGCTAGCGCTCCTGATGATCTTCGCATCCGTCCTGTTCTGGACACTGTTCGAGCAGGCGGGCTCCTCGCTCAATCAATTCGCCGACCGCAATATAGATTTGCGCCTCACCGCCGACTTCTCGATGCAGGCGTCGCAGACCCAAAGCTTCAATTCCGGCTACATTCTGTTGTTCGCGCCGCTCTTTTCGATCATCTGGGCCATTCTGGGCAAACGTGGCGCGGATCCGACCACGCCGATGAAATTCGGCCTGGCGCTGATCCAGGTTGGGCTTGGATTTCTAGTTTTGGTCTGGGGCGCGACGTTTGCAGGCGACGATTACAAGGTGCCGGTGATCTTCCTGGCGATGGCTTATCTGCTGCACACCACGGGCGAGCTGTGCCTGTCGCCGGTGGGGCTCTCGATGATCACAAAGTTATCCGCCGCTGCGGTGGTCTCGACGATGATGGCGATCTGGTTCCTGGCCAGCGCCTGGGCGCAATGGCTGGGCGGCTTGTTGGCCCAGGCGACCGCAGCCGAGACCGTCGCCGGCGCGGTGCTGGACCCTGCCGCCTCGCTCAGAACATACACACACGTATTTCAGCAGGTCGGCTTTTGGGCCATCGGCATCGGCATAGTGCTTTGCGCCGCTAGTCCATGGCTGCAACGCATGTCGCACGGCGCCGACCAGACGCTGTCCAAACCTCACTGACCGTTAGGCAAAAAAAAGGCCGGGACAAGCCCGGCCAAGATGCCTCGAGGGAGGAGATCGCCTCATCCGATAAGGAGAAACGATGTGCGGGCGAGGTCCCGCAGTGCTCTTGAGATAGGCGTAGGCAGTTTTATTGCAACTATACTGTCAGCATATTTACTATGCAAAAATGGGTAGCTAACTGACCGAACGCGCTTCATCCATCAGGAAGCGCCGAAACGCTTCCAAGCGCTGCGAGCCTCGCAGCTCCTGAGGGTATTGAAAATAAACATCATATGCCGGCTGAGGCAGGTCCTGGAACAGGCGCACAAGATGCGGGTTTTCGGTGGCGATATAGTCTGGCAACGTCGCGATCCCCAGTCCTGCATTACAAGCGCGAAGGATCGCCAAGACGTTGTTGACGACCAAGTGCGCTTCCCGGCGCGGCGCTTTTTCATCAAGTCCGACCCAGGTCGCCCAATCCAAGGAGTGCAATGGCCCCGGCTCGGGCGCGCCATAGGCAATCAGGCGATGACGATCGAGCGCCTCCGGAGAGGACGGCGCCCCTGCCCGCGCGAGATATTCCGGCGCGGCGTACAGGCCAAAACTGAAGGACAGGAATTTTCGCTGAATCAGGCTGTCATTCGTTGCCGCCCACAACGTGATCGCCGCTTCTGATTCAAAATGCGCGACGTCGACTTCCCGGTCTTCGAGCCGAAGCTTCAATTGAACATGCGGATAGGCGCGCGCGAAATTGGGCAGCCGGGGCGTTAGCCAGGACGCGCCAAAGGCGGTTGGCGCAACCACAGACAGATCTCCCTCCGGCCTGTCGCGCGCATCGCGCAACACGGATTCGCCGGCCGCTGCCGCCGCGGCCATTTCGCGCGTTGTCTTGAGCAATAAGCGGCCTGCTTCGGTTAGGATTAGCCCCCGCGAATGCCGCTGGAACAGCGCGGACCCTAGCGATTCCTCAAGAGCCGCGATCTGACGGCTCAAGGCGGATTGGGAAATGGACAGCCGATCGGCGGCCGCCGTAAGGCTGCCGGATTCCGCCGCCGCGTGAAAGCTTTTCAGCTTGTCCCAATCCATGACCCGCGCCCCCTAAACCCCGGTTTATCCCACCGTTTCCATGCTGGGATGTTCGGCCAGGAATTTCTCGGCTTCCAAGGCCGCCATGCAGCCCAACCCGGCGGCAGTGACGGCCTGACGATAAGTTTCGTCCGCCACGTCGCCAGCGGCGAAAACGCCTGGCACATTGGTTTTCGTCGTGCCGG
>JBEVJO010000088.1:0-3053 GCA_040510175.1 Caulobacterales bacterium | reverse complement strand
GCGGAATGATGACGCCCGAACTCGTTGCGCAAGAAGAGCGCCTGCGCGAGAAGTTGGCGAAACACTAACATAACGAAAAAGCGCCGAGCGTGATCGCCCGGCGCTTTTTACTTGATCTGATCGAGAAAGTTATTCTCCGTCGTCGGCGCCATCGGACGGCGCTTCCCCCGCGCCGATCGGCTGCAGCTTGGGGCCGTCTTCGAGTTTCTTTTTCTTCAGATCGGCGCGCGCCTTCAGTTCGGCGGCGCGGCCGACAATGGCGTCCAGTTCGATCTGCGTGCACAGGCCGAGCGTCACAGGATCGACCGGCTTGATCTGCGCCGAGTTCCAATGCGTGCGATTGCGCACGGATTCGATCGTTGCCTTGGTGGTGCCGAGCAATTTGGCGGTTTGCGCGTCCGGCACTTCGGGGTGATTGCGCACCATCCAAGCGATGGCGTCCGGGCGGTCCTGGCGGCGCGACACTGGGGTATAGCGCGGCGGGGCTTTCTTGGAGATCGCAGCGGCGTTGAGCGGGGTCGACGCCTTCATCCGGTAGTCCTGGTCCTTTTCGCCCTTTTCGATTTCCGAGCGTTCCAGGTCGCCGCGCGCGATCGGGTCGGCGCCGCGGATGGAGGACAGGCCTTCCTTTTGGGCCAAATGGGTGACCTCAAGCTCGTGCAGGCCGCAGAAATCAGCGATCTGTTCGAAGGTGAGGGAGGTGTTTTCAATCAACCACACGGCGGTGGCTTTGGGCATAAGGACGGACATGAGAGCCTCTTGGACCTGACGGCTAACGCCGGAATTCCCTTGAAACGATAAAAAATCTTAGGAAATTCAGACGCCTGAAATAGCGACGCCCGGCCTTTCGGCCGGGCGGTTGAAGACGGAACGCCTTCTGCCGCTCAATATAGCGGCAATCCTTGAGGGTGCAACGCTGGCGTTTTGGGCTAGGGGCACCGATCTTTGAGCGAGAGGCTGGGTTTGAAAGCAAGGGGCGGAGTGCGAACCCGGCCCAGCGGCGCCATGGTGCGTCCATGATGAGCAGTATGACACTCAAGACCAAGACACGGAATGCGGAGGCCGAGCGCGATCCGCGATGGGCGATCATCCAAGCCAAGGATGCGGCGGCTGACGGCCAGTTTGTGTTTTCGGTCGAAAGTACCGGAATCTATTGCCGTCCGTCCTGCGCGGCGCGCTTGCCCAATCCCAAAAACGTGGCGTTTCACGAAACGCCGCGCGCGGCCGAAGCGGCCGGGTTTAGGGCTTGCAAGCGCTGCCGCCCCGATGAGGCCGGCGCGCGCCATGCAGCAGTGATTGAAGACGCATGCCGCTTTCTGGACGAAGCTGAGGCGGCGCCAAACCTGAAAACACTTGCGGCGCGCGCTGGACTCAGTCCGCATCATTTCCATCGGACCTTCAAGGCCGCCCTGGGCGTTGCGCCTGGCGCCTATTTCCAGGCCCGCCGCGCGCAGAAAGTGCGCGATGGGTTGAAGAAGGCGAGCACCGTGACCGACGCAATCTATGAGGCCGGCTTTAATTCCAGCAGCCGCTTTTATGAAAAGACCGATTCCATCCTCGGCATGAGCCCTTGCCAGTTTCGCCAAGGTGGCGACAGCGTTGCGATCCGCTATGCCGTTGCGCCGAGTTCGTTGGGCTTTGTGTTGGCGGCCAGCACACAAAAAGGCGTTTGCGCGATTTTATTGGGCGATGATCCCGCAGCGCTCGTCGAGGATTTGCGAAGCCGTTTTCCCAAGGCTGAGATCGGCGCCGGCGATGAAGCCTATAAAACACAGGCGACGGATGTCGTCGCACTGGTGGAAGAACCTGCGCGCGCCACGGATTTTCCATTGGATATTCGCGGCACAGCGTTTCAGCAGCGCGTCTGGAGCGCCTTGCGTAAAATTCCAGCGGGGCAGACCGCCAGCTATGCGGATATCGCCGCCACGATTGGCGCGCCAAAAGCGATGCGCGCCGTGGCGGGCGCCTGCGCGGCGAATCCGCTGGCCGTAGCGGTGCCGTGCCATCGCGTGGTGCGAAACGATGGCGCTTTATCGGGATATCGTTGGGGCGTGGAGCGAAAGCGTGCGCTGCTGGATCGAGAAGCGTCCGTGAAGCCAAAGCGTTAAGCCCGGTTCACCACGATCTGTATCAAGAAGATCAGTAAACAGATAAATAGACGCAGTTCTGCGTAAATCATGTAGAATTTGCGGCACAGTTTATGGGCGCCAATGCGGTGAGCGGTACGTTCTGCCTGTTGCGCCGCACAATGTTCAAATGCGCTAATGGCGGCGATAAATCTTTTTGGAAATCAAACTTTTGACACCTGCGGCGATGTCGGCGCGCGCGCACATGGTGAATGATCGTAAATGCGGACCGTAGCGTTTTCGCTCAACTATTGCGCACGGATTTCTCAGATTGCCTTTATCTAGGCCTCTGAATTTGTTGCAAAAAAGAACATTTTTAACCCTAGGGGGCTATCAGTAACCCAGATATTGGTGTGGGGTCATTGATATGTTCGCGCAAGACAGCTGCGCAGCAGAAAAGGAAAGCGGATTGGGCCAGCGCCTATGGGCGCGCCTGAACGACCGCCCGCTGCTCGACGCACTATGGCCAGGCATGCGCGCCCATATGGGCGTGCTGACGGCGCGGGCGAAAACCAAGTGTGAGGCTGCGGCGAACTGGTTTCACGACAAGACCGCATACTTCGAAACCGCCGCGCACCGCAAAGCCAAGATGGCGGAACGCCGGTTGCGCCTCGCGATCGACGCAATGCCCGAGGGCGTGGTGTTTCTGGATCCGGACGGCCGCTACATTCTCTGGAACCAGCGCTACTCGGAAATCTATACCAAAAGCGCGGATCTCTTCGTGCCGGGCGCACGCATGCAGGATACGCTGCGCATCGGCGTTGAGCGCGGCGATTATCCCGAGGCTGCTGGCCGCGAAGAAGAATGGATCGCCGAGCGCCTGGCGAAGATGCAAAACCCTGGCGAGCCGCACGAACAGGTGCTGTCGGACGGCCGCTGGATTATGATCGAAGAGCGCCGTCTTGAGGACGGCTCCATTATCGGTCT
>JBEVJO010000087.1:0-3093 GCA_040510175.1 Caulobacterales bacterium | reverse complement strand
CGCAGTCTCTGGTCATATCGCGCCGGAAGCTCTGTTCTGGTTCCGTTGGGCGGCGCTGGCCACTGTGATTACCGGCCTGCTCGTGGCGGCATCACGCGGATATATCCTCAGCGCGCTTACGCTCGGTGCGAGCAACGGTTTCGTCTCGGCAGGCGATACGTTCATTGGCATCGGCATGTGGCTGGCCTTGATCATGGCGTTCAATGTCTGGTTCGTCATCTGGCCGAACCAGCAAAAGGCGCTGAACATCGCCAACGCCTATCCGGACTTATCGGCGGAAGCCAAGGCCGCCGCGGGCCGCACAGCGATGCTGTTCAGCCGCACCAACACGCTGCTTTCCATTCCGATGCTCGTCTGCATGGCGGGCCGCCAAACGATGTGGGGCTAAGTCATAGGCGCAGTCGAAGACGCTCTTACGGCGAGGGTGCAGAAGGTCGATCCGGCCCGCACCCTCGCCGCAAGGCTTGCCCCTAAGCTGGAGGCCGATCGTCTGATCGGCCTTTATGCTTTTAATTATGAGATCGCGCGCGTCGCCGAGACCGTCAGCGACGCCACCCTCGGCGAAATCCGCCTGCAATGGTGGCGCGAAGCCATCGAGGAAATCCGCGACGGTAAAAAAGTACGCGCCCACGACGCGGCAGAATCACTGGAGCGCGCCCTGAAAGGCCGCCAATACCCTTTCGATCTTTTGTTGCAGCTCGTCGATGCGCGCGAGCGTGATCTCGATGAAGCCCCGTTCAATTCGGTCGATGAGCTGGCCGCCTATGCCGAAGCGACGGCTGGCAAACTTGCTTTAGCAGCGGCGCATTCGCAAACGGCCGCGCCGATCGCGACAATTGTTCAATCCGGTCTTTTGCGCGCCGGTCAGGCCTGGGGGCTTGCGGGCCTTGCGCGGGAGCAATCGCTCGCCAAGCAATTCAACGCCCGGCCGCGTCTGCCGATGACGCCGTCTGCGGACGAGATCGCCGCCGCAGCCCGCCAAGCGCATAAGGACGCGCGCTCGATGTTGCGCGGCGCCCCTGCAGAAATCCTGCCTGCTTATGCGTATGCCGCGTTGGTGCCGAGCCTCACCCGGTCCTTCAGCGTCCAGGCCGCCTCGCCGCTCGGCATGCGCTGGCGGATCTTGCGCGCCGCCATAACAGGCGGCGTCTGATTAATACAAACCGCGCGTCCAGCCGCCATCGACCGCGATGGCCTGCCCTGTGATGTAGCTCGCCCGCTCAGAACACAGAAACGCAACGAGGCCCGAGACCTCCTCCGGCTTGCCGGTGCGGCCCATTTGAATGCGCGGCTGTTCTTCGCGCATGACCGCCGTGCTCGCGCCATCGCCCGCTTTGACCTGCTCGTTCAGGCCGGTGTCGATGCTGCCAGGACAAACGGTGTTCACCGTGATCCCGAACGGCGCGAATTCATTCGACAAGGTGCGGCTCAAGCCGAGCGACGCCACGCGAAATGTGTTCGACAAGGCGATGCTGAAAAAGCGATGCGGCTCCTTCATGCAGACCGAGCCGATATTGATGAAGCGGCCCCAATTGCGCGCCTTCATCGCCGGAAGCGTTTCCTTGGCCAGATAGACCATGCTGAGCACGATCTGATCGCTGCTTTGCTTGAAGTCATCGGCCGAGCATTCCTCAAAGGAATAGCGCAGCAAAGAGCGGACATTGAACACCACAATCTCCGGCTCGCCGAAGCGAGTGCGAGTCTCCGCGACGGCGCGTTTCACATCGGCTTCGCTCGTCATATCCGCGCTGATCCAAGCCGCCGTCCCGCCAGCGGCTTCGATCTCGCGGACGGTGTCCTGCAGTGGCTGCTCGCGGCGCGCCACGATCATCACCGCCGCGCCTTCGGCCGCGAGATCCTTGGCGATGGCGCGGCCCATGCCAGCGCTGCCGCCGGACACCAGCGCGACTTTGCCTTTCAGTTGAAGGTCCATCTCAAGACTCCCTGATGTCGAGGATCAGCTTTCCGAAATTTTGCCCTCGGAAAAGCATGCCGAAGACCTCCGGAAAACGGTCGAGACCTTTTTCGATATGCTCCGGCGACTTCAAACGTCCCTCGTCGAGCCAGCGGCGCATTGGCGCCAGCGCTTCTTCGTAACGCTCCGCATAATCATAGGCGATGAAGCCTTCCATCCGTGCGCGCTGCAGCACCAGATTGAAATAAGCGCGCGGCCCGGTCAGCGCGGACGGATCGTTGTAAGAGGCAATCGCGCCGCAAATTACGACACGCGCGCCGCGTCCGATCAGACGCAACCCCGCCTCCAGCGTTTCGCCGCCGACGCTGTCGAAGAAAACATCAATGGGGCCGCCGGTCGCGGTGCGCAGCGCCCGCGTGAGATTGCCGGCCTTGTAATCGACCGCTGCGTCGAAGCCGAGCTCATTCGTAAGCCAGGCGCACTTCTCGGGTCCGCCTGCAATGCCCACAACGCGCGAAGCGCCCTTGATCCGAGCGATCTGGCCGACCAGTCCGCCGACGGCGCCGGCCGCCGCGGAAACGACCACTACATCGCCGCCACGCATTGCGCCCACTTCCAGCAGACCGAAATACGCGGTGACGCCAGTGACGCCCAAGGCGCTTAGATAACGCTGCGGCGGCGCGGCGAAGGCATCGATCTTGGAGAACCACTGCGGATCGGGTTTGCCGGTCCAGAAATGCTGCACGCCCATCGGGCCGGTCACATAGTCGCCCGCCTTAAAACCTTCGGCGCGCGACTCGATGATTTTTCCAACGGCTTCGCCACGCATCACGCCGCCGATGGCGACGCTCTCCACATAAGTCGACACTTCCTCGATCCAGCCGCGCATCGCCGGATCAATCGAGATGAATTCCACCCGCACTAGGATTTCGCCGCTCTTAGGCGCATTTGCGCTGCTGTCACGAACGTCCCAGGTTTCGGGCCCAGGCATGCCTTTGACGCGCTGCGTCAGATAAACGCCGCGATTGGTTTCATTGGTCATGCTGGTTCCTCACGGAAAGGCGATTGGCGGCGGCCTATTTAAGGCCCAGCGGCAGCGTTTCGATCACATACAACGTGTCCATATATTCCTTGATGGTGACGATCTGGCCATCGCGAATGACGAACATGAAGTGGTA
>JBEVJO010000086.1:0-3108 GCA_040510175.1 Caulobacterales bacterium | reverse complement strand
GGACGCTTTCAGTTGCGGCCTCTGGTCGCCATCGCAACTTGGGCTGACGCGCTGCTCGGGTCTCATCGAGACGGCGGACCGGCGCAAGTTTCGGCGCGGCCTTGAAGAACGCAGTATCGCCCGACTTCGCCCGCTCCGCCAGCGAGATCATCACTTTGGCGAATCTGTCCAATTCGCGCTTCGGTTCCGTTTCTGTCGGTTCGATCAGCATGGCGCCATGCACGACCAGCGGGAAATACGTGGTGAAGGGGTGGTAGCCCTCGTCCAGCAGCGCTTTGGCGAAGTCGATCGTCTCCACACCTTCAGCTTTGAAGTTCGTGTCGTCGAACAAGGCCTCGTGCATGCACGGCCCTTGGCCGAACGGTGCGTTGTAATGGCCGCTCAGGCGCGCCAGCAAATAATTGGCGTTCAGCACGGCGTCCTCGGCGACTTGCCGCAGACCATCCGAGCCGTGGCTCAGCATGTAAGTGAGTGCACGCACAAACATGCCCATTTGTCCGTGGAAGGCGCACATACGGCCGAACGGTTTAAGATCGTCGTCGGCTTCTTCCGGATGTTCGGCCAGTGAATAGACGGAGCGCCCGGACTTTGCGGTGAGATCGACCGTGATCAGCGGCAAGGGCGCGTATGGCGCCAAGGCCGCGGACAACACCGTAGGCCCCGCGCCCGGTCCGCCGCCGCCATGCGGCGTGGAAAAGGTCTTGTGCAGATTGATGTGCATGGCGTCGACGCCGAGATCGCCCGGACGCACGCGCCCGACGATCGCGTTGTAGTTCGCGCCGTCGCAGTAGAAGTAGCCGCCGGCCTCATGGATCAGATCGGCGATGGTCTTCACATCGCGCTCAAACAACCCGCAGGTGTTTGGATTGGTCACCATCACGGCCGCGACATCTGGGCCAAGCTTTGCCTTCATCGCAGCGATATCGACGCGGCCGTCCGCCGTGCCGGGCACTTCATCGACGGTGAAGCCGCAGGCGACGGCTGTCGCGGGGTTTGTGCCGTGAGCTGAGCTTGGCACCAGAACGCGCGTGCGAATCTTGTCTTCGCCGCGCGCGGCCAGCGCGGCTTTGATCGCCAGCATGCCGCAGAACTCGCCATGCGCGCCGGCCTTGGGCGACAACGCCACCGCAGGCATGCCGGTCAGCTCAAGCAACCAGTGCGAGAGCTGGTCCATCAATTCGATCGCGCCTTGCACCGTTGAGATCGGCTGTAGCGGGTGCAGATCGGCAAAGCCTTCCATCCGTGCGGTGCGTTCATTCAGGCGCGGATTGTGCTTCATGGTGCAGGAGCCGAGCGGGAACAGGCCCAGATCGATCGCATAGTTCTTTTGGCTCAGGCGCACATAATGGCGCATGGTTTCCGGCTCGGTGAGTCCGGGCAGATCCAACGCGCTCTTGCGCTTCAAGCCGCCGAGGCGATCCTTGCCGCCTTTTGGCGCGGGCAAATCGACGCCGGTGGCTTCGTGGTGTCCGACTTCAAAAATAAGGCCTTCGGCTTGCTGCAAGCCTTTGTTGCCGGAGACAGTTTGGAAGTTCATGCCAGCACCTTTTTCAAAGCGGCGGCATAGGCCGCGATGTCGTCATCCGTGTTCGTTTCGGTGGCGCAGCACATGATCACCTCATCCATGCCGGCTTTCGGATCGAGTCGGCTGATCGCCACGCCGCCGATCACGCCCTTCGCCGCCAGCGCGTCGATCACGTCTTGCGCGGGCTTTGAAACCTTGATGGCGATTTCGTTGAAGAAGCGCTCGGTCAGCACTTTCACGCCCTTCACCTTCGCCAGAGCGTCGGCGAGTTGAATCGCCTTTTCGTGATTCAATTGCGCTAGGCGCGTCAGGCCTGCTTCGCCGAGAAGCGTCATATGGATCGTAAACGCCAATTGGCAGAGGCCGGAATTGGTGCAGATGTTCGACGTCGCTTTTTCGCGGCGGATATGCTGTTCACGCGTGGACAGCGTCAGCACGAAGCCGCGCTTGCCGTCGGCGTCCAATGTTTCGCCCGCCACGCGGCCCGGCATTTGCCGGATATACTTTTCTTTCGTCGCGAACAGACCGACATAGGGCCCGCCGAAATTCAGCGCATTGCCGATGCTCTGGCCTTCGCCGCAGACAATGTCCGCGCCCATGGCGCCCGGCGATTCAATCAGGCCGAAGGCCACCGTCTCTGTAAAGTTCGCGACCATCAACGCGCCCCTGGCGTGGACGCCGTCGGCGATGGGCGACAGATCCGTGATGGTTCCAAAGACGTTCGGCGATTGCACGATCACCGCCGCGGTCTGATCGTCCAGTAGTTTCAGCACTGCCGCTTCATCGTCGATGGCGGCGGGCGCGGCGACGATTTCGATGCCCAAAGCTTCGCAGGCAGTGCGTGCGGTCTGCAGATAATGCGGATGCACGCCGCCGGAGAAGATCACCTTTTTGCGCTTGGTGACGCGCGCCGCCATCATCGCCGCTTCGGCGCAGGCGGTGGAGCCGTCATACATGGAGGCGTTGGACACCTCCATTCCGAGGAGCATGCTCACCTGGGTTTGAAACTCGTAGAGCGCCTGCAACGTGCCTTGCGCGATTTCCGGCTGATACGGCGTGTAGGCGGTGAGGAACTCGCTGCGCTGGATCAAATGATCGACGCTTGCGGGGATGTGATGGCGATACGCGCCCGCGCCGAGGAAAAACGCCGTGCGTCCGGCGGGCACATTCTTTTCGGCCAGTTTCTGCAAATGCCGGTGCACTTCCAACTCGCCTTGCGCATTGGGCAGATCAACCAGCCCTTTCAGCACGGCGGATGTCGGCACGTCGATATAAAGCTCGTCGATTGACTTGACGCCAATCACGCCGAGCATATCGCTGCGATCAGTTTCGGTGAGCGGCAAGTAACGCATCAGCCGAGTTCCTTCAGGAATGCGTCGTAAGCGGCCTTATCCATCAAGGACTCGAGCGCTTTCGGATCGGAGAGTTTCAGCTTCACGAACCAGCCGTCGCCTTCGGCGCTTTCGTTGACGAGCTCGGGCGCGCCATTCAGCTTGTCGTTGACGGCCGTCACTTCGCCGGCGACCGGGGCGTAAACGTCTGACGCCGCTTTGGCGCTCTCGACCACGGCCATGTCGCCGTGC
>JBEVJO010000085.1:0-3439 GCA_040510175.1 Caulobacterales bacterium | reverse complement strand
GAATAACGGGAGCCGATGACGCAACCGAGCAACTCGCCGGCCGCATAGAGGCCCGGAATCACGCCGCCGTCTGCGTCCAGCACGCGCGCCTTGTCGTCGATATCGAGACCTGTGGCGGTCAAGCCGATCATGGAGGAGCGCACCTCGACCGCATAAAACGGCGGCACCCGGATAGCGTGGTGACCGGTGCTCTTGTTGAAGGCTTTGTCTGCGCCGTTGTCGAAGTCCGCATTGTACCGCGCCACCGTCAATTCCAGCGCGCGCGGCGCAATGCCCGCCTGCTCCGCCAAATCCTTCAGCGTGTCGCCGCGTTTGACTACGCCCTTGGCGACTTCTTCGCGGATCGATTCCTGATGCCAGCTGGGCACGCTCATGCGCTGTTTGAGCGGATCAAGATAATCGAGATCGTCGCTGACCTCTTTCAATGTCTTTTCGTCGAAAATCGCGAAGCTCTTGGCCCCGGTTTGCGCGTTGATCAGATAGCCGGAGACGCTGTAGGGCGATGTCTCCGACATGAAGCGCTTGCCTTCGGCATTGACCAGCATGATCCAAGGCGGCAGCACGCCTTCGACATTGTGTTTGAAGCCCGCGGTTGGCAGCGGCAGCCCTGTGTCGTGGCCGGTAATGGCCGCGCCGATTTTCTCGGCCATCAGAAGACCATCGCCAAGGATGAAGGGCGCGGGTTCATGCACCGCCCAGGTCTTGTCGCCATGCTGCGCAGCGCTCGGATAAAAGCGCGCCAGCATTTCCTTGCTGTTGCCGAAACCGCCCGTCGTCAAAATGACGGCCCCGCCGTGATAGTCCTGCCCGCCCGCGCGCACGCCCGCCACGCGGCCGCGCTCGATGATCAGGGATTCGACCCGCACGCCAAGGCGGACATCGACTTGCGTCTCCAGAACGCGCGCCGCCAACACTTCCGCGATGCTGCCGCCTTCGCCGCTGCAGGAATGGCCGCGCGCCACGCGATTGCGTCCGCCCCCGACGAGGTGATCATCCGGGAAGGCTGCGCCTTGCGCGATTAGGAAATCCAGGCCTTCAGCGGCGCGGTCGCACAGGATGCGAATGATCTCCGGCCGCAGCGCGCCCTGGTTCAGCGTCATGATATATTCGTAAGCGTCGGCCGGCGTGTCGTCGGTGACGCCGTTGGCTTTTTGGATTTTGGTCCCAGCCGCATAATAGACGCCGGAGGACAAAGCCGTGGCGCCGCCCAGCTTCTGGTCCGCCTCTAGAATGACTGTCTTCAAGCCCAGTTTGTTGAGCTCCAGCGCGGCGCACATGCCGGCGCCGCCGCCGCCGACAATGATGACATCGAAAAACAATTCGCTGCTGCCGCTGCGGGGTTGAGATCCCGGTTCAGGCTGGAACATGGCCCATCGCCTTATTCGCCAGCGCGACGTCGCCATAGACCGGGTTCAAGAAAACGACTTTGCCGTTTTTAAGCCGCCAAACTTCGGCCAGCGGAAACGTCGCCTTGATTCCGGTTTTCAGCCCGGTCGCCGCGAAGGTGCCGTAAGCGATGACGTAATCGTCGCCCGCCGTCAGGGTATGGATGTCCAAGGTCATCTTGTCCCAATTGGACCTGACCGACATGATCGCCTTCGTGACCGTCGACTTGCCCTTCAGCGTTCCGCCATAGGGCAGGCTGTCCGCTTCGACCATTTCGACCTCGTCATCGAACATCGTGAAGAACTCTTCGGTCTGACCAGCGAAAAATAGGTCATACCCCCTTCTGATAACCTTCAGGTTTTCATCAGCGACTGACATTTCCGTCCCTCCGCTCTGCCCCTCGACACGCGCGTGGCATTTTGCCTTAAGCGCTGAAGCATACGGAGGGATGCGGACGCGGGAAGGGTCAAAACCGTGAACCCTCAGTTTACTTTTTTCGACACCCTCCTAAGCTTCCTGCATGAAGCATTTGAAAGGGATCGAGACTTTTTTGGCCGTGGCCGAGGCGGGCAGCTTTGCGCGCGCCGCACGCCAGCTCGGCCTGTCCCGCTCTGCCGTCACCACGCAGATCAACAAACTAGAGGCGGCGCTGGGCGTGCAATTGCTGAACCGGCGCGGCCGCGTTGTAGCGCCGACGGACGCCGCGCAGCCCTTCATGAGCGCCGCGGCGCCCTTGCTGCAGCAGCTCGACGCACTCGTTGATGGGCTGCGCACCGACACCAGCCAGTTGTCCGGCCTGATCCGGATCGGCGTTCCGCCTGTTTATGGCGAACAAAAGCTGGCGCCCGCCGTCGTGGCGTTTTTGGAGCGTCATCCCGCGATCCAAATCACGCTGATTCATGACGACGGATTGAGCGCCCTCACGACCGAAGGACTCGATGTTTCCATCCGGTTGATGCAATCGCTGGAAAGCACGAGCGAGGTGCGCATACGTCTGGATAGAATTCCGCAACGCCTCGTCGCCTCCCCGGAATATGTGACGCGGCGCGGCGCGCCGTCCACGCCCGATGATTTGCGGCGGCATGATTGCCTGACGCCGGCGACCAGCGCCGCGCAGTATCGCTGGAACTTCACTGGACCTGATGGGCCATGCAGCGTCTATGTCAGTGGACGAATGAAAGCGAACATGGCCGGGGCCGTGCGCGCAGCGGCCTTGCTTGGACCTGGGATCATCCTGCAACCGTCCTTCCTGGTCGATTCCTATATTGAGCAAGGCCGCCTCACCCCACTCCTGCCCAGCCATCACCCGGAACCGCTGACCGTTTACCTGATTTATAGCGCTGCGGCGAAGCTTATGCCCGCGCGCGTCAGGGCGTTTCTCGATTTCTTCAAGAGCTGGTCGGAACATCCGCTGCATTGAGCGGCGACGCCTTACACATTTCCGAACGTAATAAGTGGGTCGCCGGGCTTCCAAGGCTCCAGCCGTATCATCGCCCGCGTGAAAAGCTCTGACGCAACATGGCGCGCGAGCCAGGACTGCAATCCCGGCAGAGCCTGCGCATCAAACCAAGCGCGGTCGGTTTGCGCGAACTGGCGCACGAAGGGCGCGAGCGCAATGTCCGCCAGAGCGAGCCGCTCTCCCATCAAATTGCCGCTGCGCGAAAGCCGCGCCTCCAGTGGCAAAAGCAGCTCCAAGCCCGCGGCGCGATGCGCCATGGGATCAGCGCTGTATCTGCTGGGGTATTTGTAGCGATCAAGATGATGCTTAAAGGGGCCGTCATTGGCGGCGATGAGATCCGACGCATCGCCGGAAAGCCAATACTCCGGGTCCCTGCGCCCCAACGCCCACAGCATGATGTCGAGGCTTTCGTCGATCACCGTCCCGTCCGGCAGAACTAACACAGGGACCGTGCCCTTCGGCGACGCCGCCAGCATATGTGCAGGTTTGACAGCCAGCTTCACCTCGCGAATTTCGCAGGCGGTTTCGCTGACCAGCAAAGCCATCCGCGCTCGCATGGCAAACGGACAGCGCCGGAAACTGTAGAGAATGGGC
>JBEVJO010000084.1:0-6521 GCA_040510175.1 Caulobacterales bacterium | reverse complement strand
CGCGCTGCCCAGATAAGACGGCGCATCAAACCCGCCCGAGACACACAGATAGCCGCGCAGGCCCGCGCCCTTCACGCGACCGACCTTCAGCGTTTGCCCTGCCTTCACCGCGAATGGCGCATAAGGCGGCACGGCTTCGCCATCGAGTGAAGCGTCGAACGTCGCGCCGGTCAGACAGACCAGCGCATCCTGCTCAAACTTCAATGTCGGACCGATGCCTGTCATTTCCAGACCTGGCGCGGCTTCCGAATTACCCAGCAAACGATTGCCGAGACGGAACGCCAGCGCATCCATCGGCCCGGACGGCGGCACGCCGACATCCCAATAGCCGACGCGGCCCGGATAATCTTGGATCGTGGTCGCCGGCCCGCCGCTGATCACGCGCACGCCCGAAAGCGTCACCGGCAGATCGCGCAAGGTTTGCGTCGCGACATTGCCTGTCACAAACGCGTCTGACCGCGCAACCTCGCGCAGCCAGGGCACATTGGTGACGATGCCGGAAATGCGCGTCTCGTCCAGTGCGCGTTGCAACGCCGCCACCCCGCTCTCGCGATCCGGCGCCGTAACGATCAGTTTGGCGACCATCGGGTCGTAGAAAGCGCTGACCTCAACGCCCGCTTCGACCCAGGTCTCCACCCGCGCATCAGCAGGAAAATCGGCTTGGTTTAGCAATCCTGAATTGGGCCGGAAGTCCTGGCCGGGATCTTCGGCATAGATGCGCGCCTGCAGCGACGCGCCGCGCGCGCGGCCGGTTTTGTCCCATTGATCGAGGAACGCATAATCGCCGGCGCCGCCACGCACCATCCATTCGACCAGATCAACCCCCGTCACCTGTTCGGTCACTCCATGTTCGACCTGCAGGCGGGTGTTCACTTCCAGAAAGGAAAACTCGTCGCGTTCGGAATCATAGAGAAACTCGACCGTCCCCGCAGAGCGATACTTCGCCTCACGCATCAGCCGCAAAGACGCATCGATCAACGCCGCCCGCGTTTTTTCCGGCAGGTTCGGCGCCGGCGTTTCCTCGATCACCTTCTGGTTGCGCCGTTGCAAGGAGCAATCGCGTTCACCCAAGGCGACGACGCGGCCTGCGCCATCGCCGAACACTTGCACTTCGATGTGCCGCGCCTTGCGCACGAAGCGTTCGAGAAACACACCGCCATCGGAAAAATTGCCGTGCGCCAGACGCGACACGGCCTCGAACGCCTCATTGACGCTGTGCGCATCCTCGCAGACGCGCATGCCGATGCCGCCGCCGCCCGCCGTCGCTTTCAAAATCACCGGAAAGCCGATATTCTCCGCCGCGGCCACGGCCGCTTCAGCGTCAAGCAACAAATCGGTGCCCGCCGCGAGCGGTACGTCGGCAGCCTTGGCGAGATCGCGCGCCGTGTGTTTCAGGCCAAAGGCGCGGATATTGTCGATCGTCGGACCGATAAAGACGATCCCAGCCGCATCACACGCTTTGGCGAAGTCGGCGCTTTCGCTCAAGAAGCCATAGCCGGGATGGATCGCTTGCGCGCCGGTGGCGCGCGCCGCCTCCAGGATCGCTTCAACGCGCAGATAACTTTCGGCGGCGGGGCCTGCGCCGATGCGCACCGCTTCGTCCGCCTGCGCCACATGCAGCGAGCCGGCGTCGGCGTCGGAATACACGGCGACGGACTTTACGCCCATGCGCTTCAAGGTGCGAATGATGCGGCAGGCGATGGCGCCGCGATTGGCGATGAGGACCTTATCAAACATGCCCGGTTACGCCGCCACGATCATGCGCACGGGCGTCGGATTGAAACCATTGCAGGGATTGTTGATCTGCGGGCAATTCGAAACGATCACCATCACGTCCATTTCAGCGCGCAAATCGACGAATTTTCCGGGCGCGGAAATGCCGTCAACGATGCCCAAGGCGCCGTCCGCTTCCACGGGTACGTTCATGAAGAAATTGATGTTTGGCGTCATGTCGCGCTTGGAGCGGCCGTGCTTGACGTTGGCGACCAGGAAATTTTCCACGCAAGCGTGTTGCGATTTGGTGTGATGGCCGTAGCGCAACGTGTTGCTCTCGCACGAACAGGCGCCGCCGATCGTGTCGTGATAATCGACGTTCGTGGCCGTGATGGTCATCATCGGCCGCGCTTCAGTGGACAGCAGAACCGATCCGGTCTTCAGGAAGATGTTGCCCTGCGCCGCGATCGTATCCTGCAAGCTATAACGTTCTGCATCGTCGTGCAGATTATAGACCAGAAAATCGACGGCCTGATTGCCCTCCAGATCGACGATGCGCAGCGTCTGGCCCTTGCGTACCGGATAGTCCCAAGGCGCGCGGGCGGGTACAATTTCGTCGTGCTGAATCGTGCCGGCAAGGCCGACCAAAGCGGAGTCCGTCATCTCATTCACCGCAGGTAATAATCGTCAACATTGAGAAAGGCGCGCTGCTTTTCCGGCGTGGAATTACGCACCGGATCATGGGCAGGCGTGACCGGCCCGCGCCAAGCTAAACCTTTGGCTGGCGTCACGCTGTAGGCTTTGCGTGGATCGCGCACATGCGGGCAATTGGCCAGCACGACAATGACGTTCATTTCCGCGCGCAGCAAAACCTTGCGGCCCGGCGCGAACGGCCCCGCGTTCAATGTCACGCCGCCGTCGTCCTCGATGCGCACGCTTTTGAAGACATTGATGCAGGGATGCAGATCCTTGCGGCCCAGTCCATATTTTCCCAGCGCGATCAGAAAGCGGTCGCGCGCATTCGGGTGCGGGCCATGATTATCGCCCTCGCCGTAATTGCGCGCATTGGACGCTTGCGTGGACGGGCCGCAAAAGGCGTCGTACGTGCCCGCGTCGTCTTCCAGAATAGAAAACAGCGCGCGGCCCATGTCCGACAGCAACAATGATCCGGCGCCAAGATAGGCGTTCCACTGCACCTTCAAGGTGTCGGCGACGTTCAGGCGTTCGGTCGTTTGCTCGGCGTTGAATGCGATCAGCGACACACACGCATCGCCCTGTACATCCTCCAGCAACAAGCGGGCGCCGCGATCCAGACGCTTCGAGGCGTAGCCGCCCGGCGCGATCGTTTCCGCCCACAGCATGTCATCCGGCGCCACGCCAGCCGCCGGCGCGCTCGAGGCCGGAAAGATCGGCATCGACTCGACGCGCGTGTTGGCCTGCGCGCGCGCATGCGCCTGCGCGCTTTTGGGATCGGCGGTGGAGCTCATGATTTCTTCTTCGCCTTGGGCTTGGTTTCAGCGCCGTGATCGTGCAGCGGCGGCAACAAAGCGGTGGTGGCGACCAGCTTGATTTGCTGCACGCCGCGCACCTGGCGCAACGCATCGCACAAAGAGTGCAGCCGCTCGGACGGGCCCTGCACCAGCAAGACCTCCAGGCTCTGGTCGTCCTCCAAGAACACGTGCTGGGAGGAGATCACTTCTTTCAAAAAGGCGCGCTGTGTCCGGGCGAGCTGATCGCGCACCTTGCCGTTGTCGGCGCGATAAATCAGCGTGATCGTGCCGGCCACGACGCTGCCCGGCGTGGCTTCGTCGTGCTCCGCCAGCGCATGCCGGATCAGTTCGGCGATCATTTGCGAACGGTTGGAAATGCCCCGGTCCTCGACCATGGCGTCGAGCCGGGTCAGCAAATCGCCGGGCAAGGACACGGAAAGGCGCGCCACGAACTGGTTCGATTGATCGTTCATGGGCCGGTCCTAGCCAGTATTACGAATTGATGCAATCGTACTACTTTGCTGCAAGCCCCGTGCGCCGCATCAGAGCTTCAGCAGGGCGCCGGGCGCCCGGAATTTAGGCGGGTATTTTGCCCCGCGCCTTTCGACAACCTTCAAACCGTCTTCCGACTGCTGTCCCGGATTTGGGCGCTTTGGCTCGGCGCAATCCCACTTTACGTGATGATCGATATCTCCGTGCCCGCGGCTCTGCTGCGCATGCTGGACTTCGCGCCTATTGAGGCGAAGGCCACTTGGCGCGCCGGGCCGCTGCCGCCGGTTCAGCATGCCTGGACTGCGGCGCCGGTCCCGCAACCTAAAGCCACGCTACAACGCATCCGTGAGCCGGTTGCGCACGCCGCGCACATTGACCGACAGGATCGCGTCTAGTCCCGCGACTTCAAGATCAAGCGCGGGTCCGGAGACATTCGTTCCGGCATTGGCGATAATGCTGTCAACCGGCCCGAAGGCAGCTTCCGCTGCGTCAAACGCCGCCTTGGTAGAGTCCTCGTCGGCTACGTCCATCGAGACCGCGATGGCGCATCCGCCAGCCGTCTCGATCTCTTGCTTCAACGCTTCGAGCAGCGCCGCGCGCCGTGCCGCGAGCACCACCTTGGCGCCGCTTGCCGCCAGAATACGGCCAAAGCGCGCGCCGAGTCCGGACGACGCTCCAGTCACCAAGATCGTTCGTCCAGTCAGATCGAAATGATATTGACCCATTCCCCGTCCTAATCAAATGGCGGTCCGCTACGGCCAAGGCCTGGGCTCCCCTGGTCTGGCGCCCGACAGCGCCTTTATGAGATCGACTCCATGTTCGGGTCTAGATAAGGCGCCCCGATTACTCGACTAAGCAAAATGATAAGATCAGCCGTCCGGCCAGAATGATAGAGGCAGGCGCCAGCCTTGATGCAAGGGGACCCCGCATGCCGCCGGTGAATGAAGTCGTGAGCCTGTCCGTCGATGACGGAATCGCAACCCTGACGGTCGATTCGCCGCCGGTGAACGCTTTGTCGGCGAAGGTCCGTAAGGGACTGGACCTGGGCGTGCGTCAGGCTCTGGCCGATCGGGACGTGCGGGGCATCGTCATTCTTTGCGCCGGCAGGACCTTCTTCGCTGGGGCGGACATCACCGAGTTCGACAAAACTCCAGAGGAGCCCAGCTTTCAGGCGCTGCAGGCGGTCATTGAAAACGCGGCGAAGCCCATCCTGGCGGCCATTCACGGAAATGCGCTGGGCGGCGGTTTGGAAGTCGCGCTCGCTTGTCACTATCGAATCGCGACTCCGTCGGCAAAGCTTGGCCTTCCGGAAGTCAATCTTGGCTTGCTGCCGGGCGCGGGGGGAACGCAGCGGCTGCCGCGCGTCGTGGGTGTCGAGGCGGCGTTGGAGATGATTGCCCTGGGCGCGCCCGTGGGGGCCGCGCAGGCACAGCGGATGGGCTTGATCGACGCGCTCGCCGAGGAGGGCGCGCTGCACGAAAGCGCCGTGGCGTTCTTGCGCCAAGCAATCCGCGATAAACAACCGCTCAGGCGCGTGTGCGACGACGATTCCAAGCTCGCCGATGGCCGGAGCAATCCCAAAATGTTCGACGAGTTCCGCACGCGCCACGCCAAGGCGTTCCGCGGCTTCAAGGCGCCGGAAAACATTATTCGCGCCATCGAGGCGGCGACCGCTTTGCCCTTTGAACAGGGCATGGCGCGCGAGGCCGAGCTCTTCGGCGAATTGCTGCGCAGCCGCGAATCGGCCGCTCAGCGTTATCTCTTCTTCGCCGAAAGGAAGGTCGCCAAGATTCCTGACATCCCGGCGGACACGCCAACGCAACCAGTGCGCTCGGTTGGAATCATCGGCGCCGGCACGATGGGCGGCGGCATTGCTATGAATTTCTTGAATGTCGGGATTCCCGTCACGATCGCCGAACAGAAGCCGGAGGCGCTGGAGCGCGGCGTCGCGCTCATTCGGCGAAATTACGAAACCACGGTTCGCAAGGGCCGTCTCAGCGAGGCCGCTCTTGAACAACGCATGGCGCTCTTGACCCCGACGCTCGATTACACGGCGCTGGGAAAGGCGGACCTCATTATCGAGGCGGTGTACGAGGATATGGACCTCAAGCGCCAAGTGTTCGCGCGTCTCGATCAGGCGGCGGCGCCGCACGCCATCTTGGCGTCGAACACCTCGTTTCTCGACCTTGACGCGATCGCCGCGGCCACGTCCCGGCCGGAGCGCGTGGTCGGCATGCATTTCTTCTCGCCCGCCAATGTCATGCGCCTGCTGGAGGTGGTGCGCGGCGAAAAGACGGCGAAGGACGTTGTCGCCACCGCCATGCGCATTGGGCGCGAGATCGGCAAGATCGCAATTCTATCGCGCGTCTGCGACGGCTTCATCGCCAATCGGATGATGGCGCCGCGCTCGAAAGTGGCGAATGAATTGATCCTGGAGGGGCCGATGCCATGGGACGTCGATCGCGTCATGGTCGATTTCGGCTTTCCGATGGGCCCCTTCGCGATGACGGATCTCGTTGGCCTGGACGTGATTGGCTGGAATCCCGAGACGACCAGCTCCTCAAGCGTGCTCGAAGTGTTGTGCGAGATGGGACGTTGGGGGCAGAAAAAGAACGGCGGCTTCTATGATTATGACGAGCGCCGGATGGCGGCGCCGTCGGCCGTGGCGGAAAAAGTGATCCTGGACTTCTCGACTAAACACGGCATCCAGCGTCGCGCCTTCACCGATCAGGAAATCATCGAGCGCTTGCTCTTCCCTGTGGTGAATGAGGGAACGAAGCTTTTGGAGGAAGGCATTGCGCTGCGCGCCTCCGATGTGGATGTGGC
>JBEVJO010000083.1:0-3932 GCA_040510175.1 Caulobacterales bacterium | reverse complement strand
TGTTGACGTCCAGCTTGGCGAAACAGCGCCGCACATAGGTTTCCACCGTATGTTCTGAAATGCCGAGGCTCTCGCCGATCTCGGCGTTCGACTTGTCGTTGACGATTGCGACCAGAACCTCCCGCTCGCGTTGCGAGAGCACGCCTTTGCGCACGCGCGTGATGTCCCGGAAGCGATAGAAATATTCCTCGAACATGATTTTGATCGTCCGCAGATCGGCTTCCGTCAAATCAAGCCGGGGCTCGGCGAAGGCGACGGTGAAATAAGCGTACACGCCCGGCTTGGCGAACACCGGCGTCGAGACGCCGTCCTGCAAGCCGCATTCGCGCATCACTTGAAACACCTGCTTGGCGCTGTCGGTGAGGCGCAGTTTGTTTTCGATCTTCAAAAAATGCACCGGCGCGCCCAGCGTCATCGCGGCGTACATGACCGGATCGTCGCCGATCAAAATCGCACGATAGATTTCGCTGACCGGCTTGGGAAAGGTTGTGATGATCGGCGTGCGCTCGCCCGAACTCACCGCACCGCCGAAGGGAAAGGTGAAGCCGGAGATCGCCTTGGCCCCGTAATCCTCGAACCCGCGCAGCAAAACCCTCTTCAACGCCTGCGCATCCTCGCAAGCGGTCACCTGAGCGACGTATCCAGAAAGGTTCATGCCAACACCCATGGCTAAGAGATGATGGGCTTGCGGCGCCGCAAACTCAAGGGAGCGCAGAGCCTTTCGGGTCAGCCGCATTTGCATTGTGCGGGATGCATGGAGGGTGCAAGCTGCCGCTTCGCACTGAATTCGGGGGAATTGAATGGCCTATCTGCAGATATGGCGCGCACTGCGCACGCTTATGCGGACGACGTAACGGAAGGCGTCATCAAGGATTCCGGTCATTGGCTGATGGAGGAACAGCCGGACGCCACGATCAAAATGATCAACGCGTTCTTGTCGGAACCAATATCGCCGGACTGCCCAAGCGCTCGCTAGAGACCGTCACGGGGACGCGGCTTAAGGTTTAGGAACCGCTTTCACTTCGACATGCACGCGCCGGCGCATGGGCTTGTCGAGGCCTTCAGCAGTGGTCGCGCCTTTTTCGCCGATTGCCTTGATGTCGAAGACGTCCTTCGACCAGCCACCCGCCTCAAGATTGGCGGCGATGAAGTCCGCGCGCTCTTGCGAGATCTTGAGATTGTCTTCGGGATCACCCGGCGCGCCGGCCATGCCGACGATCTTCACTTTTTCGATCGTGCAGGATTTGAGATCGCCCTGAAGCGCGGTCATTTCGGCCTTCGCCTCGGGGCTCAGCTCGGATTTCCAGGATTCAAAATAGACGTTGAATTCACGGTCAACGCACGGACCTGGATCGACCATCACCTTCGGCGGCTCGGGCTTCTTCGTCGATGCGCAGCCACCGAGCGCCGCTAGTGAAACCGCAAGATAAACAATCGCTGCGCGCATGATCATAGCCTCCCAAGCCTGGGCCTAAGAGGCGCGCAATTCCCCTTCGCTTGTCAAGCGACCTGCGCATTGTGACGATGGGAAGATGTGGACGAACCCTAGACCGCTTTCAGGAAGTCGGCGCCGGTTTTTCCGTCCAAAAGGGGTCCAATTTGTAAATAGCGCATTTCCGCACACAAAAGCGGACCCCACTTTTGTTGGAAATGCGCTATCTGTTCAATGGCCCGCGGGATTTGCCGGGACGACGCATCCAATCGAACCAGCTTGGCGCCGACGGCTTCTGGTCGCGATTCAGGTGCACATTGAGCACTATGGCGAGGCCCGCCATCACCGTGATCATCGCCGTGCCGCCGTTGGAGATCAGCGGCAAGGGCACGCCGACCACCGGCATCAGGCCCATCACCATGCCCGCATTAATGAAGACATAGGTGGCGAGCATGGCGGTGACGCCGCCCGCCGCCAATTTGCCGAAGGCGGAGCGGCTGCGCTGCGCCACCGACAGGCACAGAGCGATCATCACCGCGAACAAGGTGACGACGAAGGCCGTGCCGACAAAGCCGAATTCCTCGCCGATGATCGTGAAGATAAAGTCGGTTTGCTTTTCCGGCAGGAAGTCGAGCTGACCTTGGCTGCCCTGCATGAAGCCCTTGCCCTCGAAGCCGCCGGAGCCGATGGCGATCTTGGACTGCGCCACGTGGTAGCCGGCGCCGAGCGGATCAAGCTCTGGATTGACGAAGGTGTCCAGACGCTGACGCTGATAATCATGCAGAACAAAGAAGTAAGCGAGCGGCGCGATCGCCGCCCCCACGAGCGCCGCGAATACGATGTAGCGCCACTTCAATCCGGCCAGGAACATCACCGCGCCGCCGCCAAGGATCAACAGAATGGCGGTGCCGAGGTCCGGCTGGTGCATGACCAAGGTCGCCGGCGCGGCGATCATCAGGATCGGCGGCAGCATGCTCAGGATTTCGCCAAACCAGCCTTTGCCGCGCGGCCCACCATAAGCGTGGAAATACGCCGCCAGCGCCAGCAACAAGCCGATCTTCATGAATTCGGATGGCTGCAATTGGAGCGGACCGATGCGTAGCCAGCGCGTCGCGCCCAAAATGGTTTCGCCGTTCACTTCAACGGCGACCAGCAACAAGAGCGCGAACAGATAAAGCGGCGCCGCCAACGCGCGCCAGAAACCCAAAGGCAAAATCGCAGCGCCCAGCATCAGCGGAAACACCAGCATGAAGCGCAGCAAATGATTGCCGGCCCAGGGCGTCCAGCCGCCGGCATGCGTCGCCGTTCCGGGCGCGACCGAATACAGCATCGCCGTGCCGATCGCCGTGATGATGCAGGCGACCAGGATCAGCGTCCAGGGCAACCGGCTCAAGCGTTCCGGAATGTCATCAAGGGAAAATCCGCCGCGCGCGGAAGCGGTGCTCGGCATGCTCATGCGGGGCTCCCCTTTTGCGCGGCCGCCGCCGTTTCCGCCGTGATGCGCGTAAAGGCGGGTTTCGAGGCGGGGTCTTTGAGCAGCACTTCGTGCATGATGTCGCGCGCGACGGGGCCCGCAGCTTTCGAGCCGGAGCCGCCATGGTCGATCACCACGGAGCAGGCGTAACGCGGATTCGCGGTCGGCCCGTAGCAGACGAACAAACCATGGTCGCGCAATTTCCAAGGCAGATTGTCGTTGGAGATGACGCCGCCGGCGCGTTCGCCAGCCGACATGTTGCGCACCTGCGCCGTGCCGGTTTTGCCGGCGATCTGCATGCCGGGAATATTGATCTGGCCCGCGACGATGGCGGTGCCGCCCGGTTCGTTGCAGACCGCCCACATGCCGTCCTGCACACGCAAGATCGCTTGGGCATCCACGCCCATAGAGACCGGCGGCTTTGGTTCCGCCGATGCGACCAGCCCACGTTCGCGATAGAGACGCGGCGAAACCGCGCGGCCGCCATTGCCGATGCGGGCCGCCATCACCGCCAGCTGCAAAGGCGTGACGATCAAATAGCCCTGACCAATGCCGTAGGACAAAGACTCGCCCGGCTGCCACGCCGCTTTGCGCTTCTTCAGCTTCCAGGCCGAGTCAGGCACTAAACCCTTTGAGACATCCGAGATACCGATGTCGAAGGCTTGACCAAACCCGAACGCGCGCGCCACATCGGCGATATAGTCCGGCCCTGCGCGTTTCGCGAGTTCATAAAAATAGCAGTCGCAGGAATTCTTGATGCCGCCATGCATGTCCTGCGGACCATGTCCGCCGCGCTTCCAGCAGTGAAACACGCGATTGCCGAATGGATAATAGCCGCTGCACGGAAAGCGATCCTTGGGATCGACGACGCCGGCCTTCAATGCAGCGATCGCTGTCATCATCTTGAAGGTCGAGCCGGGCGGATAAATGCCCTTTACCGCTTTGTGATACAGTGGCTTGTGGTCGTTCTCCATCAAGGCGCGATATTCGTCGGAGGGAATGCCGTTCACGAAGGAGTTGGGATCG
>JBEVJO010000082.1:0-3980 GCA_040510175.1 Caulobacterales bacterium | reverse complement strand
TCGTGGCCCGCAACGCCCCCTATGCGGGAGGCTATGTGACGCAGGCCCATGGGGCGCCCCAACGGGGGGTGCATGCTCTGCAGGTCGAACTTCGCCGCGACCTCTATATGGATGAGCAGTTTTTGGTAAAATGCTCAACGTTTCAACAAATTAGATCGGCGATGTCGGACTTCGCGGCGCGCCTGTGCGGCGTCGTCCGCGAACGCGCCGACGCTTCAAGCGCCGCCTAGCGCAGTTCTTACTTAAAATTGATTCGGATTAAGCGCGCAGACGTGCGCTATATTACTCCGTAGGCGGTATATTTCCCGAAAAGGGACCGCCAGTTCCCGGCTGGGCCGAAGTTGTGGGCTTAAATTTGAAAAAAAATGCCGCGCCCGGAGGCGCGGCAAGTTTCTAGGGAGGAAACGCCCGAGATGGGCGGCGGCGTGCGACGCCGCGACAAGGACGAATTTACATTGCGCCGCACAATAAGCAAGCCCAAAATCCGTACAAAATCTGCAACGCATCGTTAGAAATACAAATAGTACAATTAAATCAGGTAATTAATACTGACCAGGGTTTTGTTGCATTGCACACAAGGGAGCTATGCGCTCGTGCAAGGCGAAGAACGGCACGAGGTTTGCTCCTGTAAGGCGCGACTGGCCCGCAATTGGACGGCGGGCACTTATGGCTTCGGCCGGAGAGGGATGATGGCCAATTCTATTGATCTTCACGTAGGCAAGAGACTGCGGCGCCGCCGCCGCTTGCTCGGCATGACCCAGCAACAGCTGGCGTCGTCTGTCGGAATTCGGTTTCAGCAGATTCAAAAGTACGAATCTGGCGCCAACCGCATCACGGCGAGCCGTCTTTACGAACTTTCGACCGCTTTGAGCGTCGCGGTGCAGTACTTCTTTGAAGGTCTGCAGCCGATTAACGCCTCGGCGGAAGCTGCCGCGAACGAAAATGCGGACATTTCCCCGGACGTGATGTCCCAAAAGGAAACCATGGAGCTTCTCCGGGCCTATTACCGCCTGGGTGAGCGTCCCCGCCGCCGCCTCCTCGATCTGGCCAAGGCGCTGCAGGAAGACGCTTCCGACGCAGCTTAAACTGAAGGCAGTCCAAGACTGCTTTCACAGATTCTTCGCTGTCTCCTCTTCAGCGGCGGGCGCCCTTGCATAGGACGCCCGCCGCTTTGCGTGCTACAATGCAGAGACTCAGGCGGATGAGCATGCAGCCGGAAACTTTTGGCTCGGGAGAGCCTTCATCGCAGCACGCCACGGACGCCGAACTCGCGGAGCTCACCGCCTTTGCGGAAACGCTCGCCGACGCTGCCCGCGCGGCGATCTTGCCGTTTTTCCGCGCTCAGAATGAAATCGAAAACAAAGCCAAAGCCGGCTTCGACCCGGTAACGGCGGCTGATCGCGCGGCCGAGGCCGCCATGCGTGAACTCATCGGCCGCAAATATCCGAAACACGGCATTATCGGCGAAGAAATGCCGGAGAAAAAAAGCCGTTGCGGCCTGTCCTGGGTTTTGGATCCGATCGACGGCACCCGCGCTTTCATCGCCGGTCTGCCGCTCTGGGGCGTTTTGATCGCTTTGGTGCAGGAAGGCCGGCCGGTAATCGGCGTGATCGACCAGCCCTATATGGGCGAGCGCTTTATCGGCTATCCAGGCGGCGCGACGTTCAAGCGGACGGGAGAGAACGAGCGGCCTCTCTCAACGCGCGCCTGCGGCCAGTTGCGTGATGCGGTGGTAATGACGACTGATCCCTACATTTTGACCGCACCCGAATTGCACGGCTTCGATCAGATCCGCGCCGCGTCCAAGCTCACGCGCTACGGCGCTGATTGTTATGCTTATGCCATGCTGGCGATGGGCCATGTCGACCTCGTGATCGAATCCGGCCTGAAGCAATACGATGTCGCCGCCTTGATCCCGGTCATTGAAGGCGCCGGCGGTCTGGTCACCAATTGGCGCGGCGGACCGGCTTCCATGGGGGGACAAGTAATCGCCTCCGGCGACCCTCGGGCGCATGCGCAGGCTTTGGTTGCGCTGCGCCGGGCGGCCGCGCCTTAATTTCGGTTTTTCTCAATCGCCGCTTTGCCGATTCCGCATTTTAATGGCTGAATGCGCCGGCATTTGAGGAAACAGCATGAGCCTGACCAAAACGTTCGCCGGCGGCTGCCATTGCGCCGCGGTGCGGTATGAAATCGACTTTCCCGCTACGCAAAAGAACGGCGGGATTGGAGACGTCATCGAGTGCAATTGCTCGGTCTGCCAAAAACGCGGCTCGATGCTGGCCTTCGCGCCGGAAGCGAGTTTCAAGCTAACGGCGCACGGTCCGCTGACCGATTATCAGTTCGGCAAAAAGGCGATCCATCATCTGTTCTGCCCCACCTGCGGAATTATGTCCTTTGGCCGTGGCGAAATGCCGGACGGAACGAAAATGGCCGCGATCAATGTGCGCTGCTTGGACGGTGTGGACGCATCGGCTATCGAAACTGCGATGATTGACGGCAAATCGTTTTGAGGCGGCCATGAGCGACGAAAACAAACCCAGCTTCGCCGACAATCTCGAAACCATCATGGGCGCGAACCAGGATATGCTGGACGACATGCTCGCCGACCTTTTCGCCGTCATGCCGCCCGATCAGGCCGAGGCGATGAAACGCAGTCTGCTGTCGATCCAGGACGAATACGAAGCCGATATGGGCAAGCTCATCGAGCAAACTCGAACGCAGGAAGCGGCGGATTGGGTCACGCCGCCGCCGGATGGCGCTGCGGACAAAGGCGGCGACAATTCATGAGCGAAGGCGCGCCGCCTTTTTTGCCGGTGTTTTTGAATCTCAGCGGTAAAACGGTTGCTGTCGTGGGCGGCGATTCCGCCGCCGCCGCCAAAGCGCGGATTTTCGCCGATTCGGGCGCGCGCGTCTGTTTGATCTCGGTGCGCCCAGGACCGGAAGCCTTGGCTTTGCAGCCGGATGTGAGGGTGATCCGGCGCGGCTGGCTGTTTCGCGATTTCGCGGAGTGCGCTCTGATTTGCGCCGGGCCGAAATTGAGCGAGGCAGTGGTGCAGCGTCTGGCCGGCGCGGCTGCGGCCAGCGAGGCGATGTTCTACGCCATCGACCGGCCCGCTTATTCGGATTTTTCCAGCGGCGCGTCGATTACGCGCGGCGCTTTGTCCGTGGGCGTTTCAACTGCCGGCGCTGCGCCGGCTCTGGGTCAAGCCCTAAGGCGCGAGATTGAACGCCTGTTGCCGCAAGAGGCGGGCGACTATCTCAACGCCGCTGCCGCCGAGCGCGCCAATATCGCCGTGGCATTGGAGGGCGCGCCGCGCCGCCATTTCTGGGCGCGCGCCGCCGATTCCGCTTTGGCTTTGATGCAGGAGGGCGCAGCGCCGAAAGACGAAAAGGCTTGGCGCGCTTGGCTGCAAAAGTTGCTCAAATCGGACGCGCCTATCGCTGCCCGCATAATTGCGATTCCGGCGCCCAAATCCGTTGACAATCTGACGCTCGGCCAGGCGCGCGCGCTGTCGCGCGCGGACATCGTTTTCGTTGCAGAAGATGCACCGGACGATTGCCTGAGCTTGTTGCGGCGCGAGGCCGAGCGCCGCCCATTGCCGCAAAACGCTGATGCTAAAACCATACGGGCCACACTGCCGAACGGCGCTTTGGCGGTCATCGTCGCCGGACCGCAGAGTATGGTTTGGGCGCAGAAGCTCGCCTCATAGACATGGCGGCTGGATAGCGCGGTCGTTTTCCGTCTATAAATTCTCACCGACTGCTGGAGAGGGCCGGGGAAGCGTAGCGACCCGCAGGCTCCATTCGCTTCGGTTATCCAGGTTGCAAACCCTGCTTTGAAAGCAAAGGAAGCCTTCGCCCTCCAGCTCTTGAGCGACCAGGTTCACGCTTTGCGAGCTTCGGGCTTCCGCGTGCGCTTTGTGGAGAGCGAAGGCTTTTTCTAGAAGGACGCAAAAGTGGCGGAAAGCGTATCAGGCGGC
>JBEVJO010000081.1:0-4236 GCA_040510175.1 Caulobacterales bacterium | reverse complement strand
GGGCTATGCGTGGCCGGTCTATACGGGCGGACCCCTGTTCTGGGCCGATGGGATTGGCCTCGACCGCATCCTGGCGTCGCTGGAGGCGTTGAGCGCCAGTCTCGGTCCTAATTATGCGCCATCGAAGCTGTTGCGGACTTGCGCCGCCAACGGACAGTGTTTGCATGCGCTCTAAAGCGTCTTTGGACTTTAAATTCGCAACCCGCCCGCCATCATAATGGGGCGAATTTAAAGTCCGTTGCTTTAACGCGCGCGTCGTGCGCTATCGATACTGCCGCTCTTCCCACCACGGGAAATAGTCTGGCATGCAGGTCGAGACTTTATCAGGAAACTTCGCCGGCCGTTTCTCCAGGAAGGATGTCACGCCTTCGGTGGCATCGGCGCTGCGGCCGCGCGACAGGATGCCCCGGCTGTCGATCTGGTGCGCTTCCATCGGATCGGTCATGCCGAGCCCACGCCACATCATCTGCCGAATGAGGGCGACCGAAACCGGCGCCGAGTTATCCGTGATCTCACGCGCGATGGCGTGGGCGGCGGGAAGCAATTCATCGGGCGGCGTCACCGCCTTCACCAGGCCGCGTTCCTTGGCCTCGGCGGCCGAAAATACCCGACCGCTATAACTCCATTCGAGCGCCTGAGCGATGCCGACCAAGCGCGGCAGGAAGAACGCGGAGGCGCCTTCGGGAACGATGCCACGCCGGGCGAAGACAAATCCAAAGCGCGCATCCTGGCTGGCCAGGCGGATATCCATGGGCAGGGTCATGGTGGCGCCAATGCCAATGGCGGGACCGTTGATTGCGCCGATGACGGGTTTCAGGCAGCGAAAAATCCGCAGGGTCAATAGTCCTCCGGAGTCCCGCGCGCTTTCCTTTGAGTAATCCAGCGATCCGTCCGCGCGCACCGGTGAATCGTCCCAAGCCGCCGCGTCGAAGGTGGCCCCGCCGGCGTCGAGGTCCGCGCCCGCGCAGAATGCTCTGGCAGCGCCAGTAACGATAATGGCGCGCACGGAATCATCGGCGTCGGCGCGGTCAAACGCGTCGATCAGTTCCCGTGACATCGGTATGGTGTAGGCGTTGAGCTTGTCCGGACGATGCAACGTGATGGTCGCGATCTTGTCGGCGACTTCATAACGGATCGTCTCATAGGTCATCGATCTGCCTCCACGAATGGCAAGTTTATCCAATATGGATCAAGCCGCCATAAGAAGGATCAGGCGTTGGACCCGCCGGCACCCCTCATTTTTATCAATTCATGATTGCGGTCCGACAGTGCAGGGTGGCGGCCAAATCAGAGGAGGGCGCACGATGGACCTAGGACTCAAGGGAAAGAAAGTTATCGTCAACGGCGGCGCGCGCGGCTTGGGCTTGGCGATGCTGCAACGCTTCGCTGCCGAAGGCTGCGATGTCGCTTTTTTTGGACGTGACCCCGCCAAGGTCTCCGCTGCGCTCGATTCCCTCAAATCCCATGGCGGCAAGGCGATCGGCGAGGCCTTCGACATGTCGCTCGACCATCAAGCCTATCGCGATTGGCTCACGAACGCGGCGGAAAAGCTTGGCGGCTGCGACGTCTTCATCCACAACGCCTCGTCTTCGGGCGCGGGGGCGACCACGGATTGGCAGAAGACCTTCGATCTGGACATCATGGGCGCTGTGGGTGGCGTCGAAGCCCTTACGCCTGCCCTGACCGCTTCGGGGTCAGGCTCGATTGTGCTGATGTCCTCCACCGCGGCCGTCGAAACCTTCATCGTGCCGCAAGCCTTCAACGCTCTGAAAGCGGCGTTGCTCACCTATGGCAAGCAATTGTCGCAAGCGCTTGCGCCCCAAAACATCCGCGTGAACTGCGTCACCCCGGGGCCGGTTGAATATCCCGGCGGCAATTGGGAAATGATCAAGGGCGCGATGCCGGATTTCTACAACGCGACCCAAGCCGCTGTGCCCCTGGGCCGTCTTGGCGCGCCGGACGACGTTGCGGCGGCGGTTGTGTTCCTTTGCAGTCCGGTAGCGAACTACATCACCGGCACGAACATTGTCATTGATGGCGGCTACACCAAGCGCGTTCAATTCTAAACGGAACGCGCCACTGTGAAACTCTACCAGTCGATTGGACCCAATCCCCGCGTCACAACCATGTTCATCGCTGAGAAGGGCATTTCCCTAGAGCGAAGGTTCATTGACATTTTGGCTGGAGATAATCGCCGGCCTCCGTTCACGGACATTAATCCGTATGGGAAAACGCCGGTTCTGTCGCTTGATGACGCCTCTCACCTGACCGAAAGCGCCGTCATCCGCCAGCATCTGGATGAGCGCTTCCCCGAGCCTGCGCAACTGGGCAGCCCTTGCCGGATGGCTTGCCCAAGCTCCGCGCTTGGCTGGACTGGGGCGCCGCGCGCCCCAGCGCCGCGATCAGCGCCAACCCACAAAATGGCCTGTGACTCAACAATAATGGACCCTGTATGACCAGCCAGCCACTCGACCGCGAGATTCTGCTCGACATTTATCGCCGCGCCATGCGCGTCAATCGCACGGACGAGAAGTTTCGCTCCTTACTGACGGCCGGCAAGTTGGCGGTGATGTATTATCCCGTGCGCGGTCAGGAGGTCGCTTCGGCGGCGATGATGGCGGCGCTGAGGCCCGACGACTATTTGGTGACCACGTATCGCGGCCAGCATGACCAGACCGCCAAGGGCATACCATCGGATTTGTTCTTCGCCGAATGCGCGGGACGCGCGACCGGCACATGCAAGGGCAAGGGTGGCCCAATGCACATCACGCATCCTAAAACCGGCGTGATGGTGACGACGGGGGTGGTCGGCTCGGGCCTTCCCATCGCCAATGGCCTAGCGCTGTCATCGCAAAACCGGGGCGACGGGCGCGTGACCGTGACATGCTTTGGCGACGGCGCCGCCAATATCGGCGCCTTCCACGAAGCGATGAACATGGCGCAGTTGTGGAAGCTGCCCGTGATCTTTTTCTGCCAGAACAATCGCTACGGCGAGCATACGGCCTATGCTGATCATACAAGCAGCGAGTCCATCGTTTCGCGCGCCGCGGGCTATGGCATGCGCGGCGTGCGTGTGGACGGCAACGATTCAGAAGCGATGTTCGCCGCGGCCAAGGAAGCCGTTGATCGGGCCCGCGCCGGCGAAGGGCCGACTTTAATCGAGGCCATGTGCTATCGCATGCTGGGCCATTTCTTTGGCGCTGACTTCTCCTATGTGCCGAAGGAATTTAAAGCGGAAGCCAAGGAGCAAGACCCCATTCCACGTCTGCGCAAATTAATGCTGGAGCGGCAATTCAGCGAAACAGAATTGGACTCCATCGTGATGGCCATCGACGCGGAGATCGAGGCTGGCGTGGAATTCGCCCTGAACAGCCCGTTTCCGGATGCAAGCGAACTCCGTCTTGATGTCTTCGAAGAGGAGATCGCGCTATGAGCGGAAAGATCAATGTGGTCCAGGCGCTCAATCTGGCGCTGGACGAAGCCATGGCCGAGGACGAAGGGGTTATTGCTTTAGGCGAGGATGTCGGCGCCAAACAAGGCGGCGGCGTGTTCAAGGTCACCTCCGGCCTCAGCGAAAAATACGGCGCCCACCGCATCCGTTCCACACCGATTTCTGAACAAGCGATTATCGGCGCCGCAATCGGCGCGGCCTTGACCGGCATGCGACCCGTCGCAGAAATCATGCTGATGAATTTCGTCACCGTGGCGATGGATCAGATCGTCAATCACGCCGCCAAATTGCGCTTCATGTCGGGCGGTCAGACCAATGTGCCGCTGGTCATTCGCACCACCACTGGCGTGGGCAGCGGCTTCGGCGGACAGCACTCGGACATGCTGGAAGCCTGGTTCGCTCATGTGCCGGGACTGAAAATTGTGACGCCATCCAACGCGGCGGACGCCAAGGGCCTGCTGCGCGCGGCGATCGATTGCAACGATCCCGTGATCTTTATCGAAAACATTCTGTGCTACGGATTGGAATCCGACGCGCCGCCCGTCGGCCACCGCGTGCCCTTGGGCAAGGCCGCCATTACCCGGCCGGGCGGTGACGTTTCGATCATAACCTATGGCCGCACGGTGTATGATGCGCTCGAGGTCGCGAATAAGCTTAGCGACCAGGGTATTTCTGTCGAGGTCGTCGATCTGCGCACCATCGCGCCCTATGACGAAGAGACCGTGCTGGCGTCGGTGCGCAAGACCGGCCGCGCCGTGGTGCTGCACGAAGCCGTGAAAGCCTAC
>JBEVJO010000080.1:0-10785 GCA_040510175.1 Caulobacterales bacterium | reverse complement strand
GGCCTTTCCCTGTTCTGGGGTCTGGACAGTTAGATGTTCGTTCCGGCCGCTAGGTCGCTGGGCTTGATCGCCGCCTTAGTTACGCAGTGGCCACGATTGATCCTTTTGGGAAGAGAAGTTTCGCCAGTTTCCTCAAATTTTGCGCTGTCGCCGCCAGGGTAAATTCATCATGCGCACCCGATGGTCCGCGTAGACGAAGGCGCTCGAGTTTCAAAATGCGTTTCAGATGCGCGAACAGCATTTCGACTTTCTTGCGCTCGCGGCGTGATTGTTCAAATTCAGGCGTAGCGTTGAGCGCGCGCGCGACATCGCGCGCCGCTTCGTGCACGCTGCGTGTGACTTTGCGCATCGGCTGGTCTGGGCAGCAGCGGCCCTTAAGCGCGCATGCGCCACAATCGGATTGGCTTGCGCGATAGCGTTTCTGGCCGTCCTGATCGACGCCCGATCGCGGAGTGTCGTATTTGCGCCGATACTGCACAAGCGATTTACCGCTCGGACACGTATAGGCATTGGCTTCGGCGTCAAACACGAAATCAGAGCGACTGAAAGTCCCGTCTTCGCGCTCGCCTTTGTCCCACACCGGCACGTGCGGCGCGATCTGCTTCTCGTCCACCATCCAGGCCAGCATTTCGGCGGTTCCGTAAGCCGTGTCGCCGATCAAGCGCTTGGGCTTTATGCCGAAACGATGTTCGACGCGGTCGATCATCGCCTTCGTGGCGCTAACTTCCGCAGTACGCAGCGCCGGCGTAGCGGCGACATCCATGATCACGGCATGCTTCACATCGATCAGGTAATTCGTGCACCAACCGAAGAAGGCCGGGCGACCAACGGCGGCTGTCAGACGGGAGGCCGGATCGGACAGCGAAATCTCCTTCGGCGGCGTAGCTTCGCGATCCAGACCGTCGAGGTATTCGCGCACCGCGTGGCTCGGGCCAGTCCCGCCGACGCCGCCAGTCCAGTCGTGATCGTCACCACCGTCGATATGATTTTGCCGATTGGCATCGGCGCGGATGATGCTGGCGTCCGTCGCGAAGCCTTCGCCACCGACCAGGCCCTTATCCATGCAGGTCTTGACCGTGGCCTCGAACACGGCGCGCAGGATATCGGCATCGCGAAAACGGCCGTGGCGCGCCCTCGAAAATGCCGAATGGTCCGGGATCGCCTCTTCGAGCCCCAACCGGCAAAACCAACGATACGCCAGATTCAGCCTGACCTCTTCGCACAAACGCCGCTCCGAGCGGATCGCATAGCAATAGCCGATCAACAGCATCCGGATCATCAACTCGGGATCGATCGAAGGCCGTCCGGTGTGGGAGTAGTAAGGCGCGAGCCGCGCCCGCAGATCGGAGAGATCAAGCACCGCGTCGATCTTGCGGAGCAAATGACTGGCCGGGACCACATCATCGAGATTGAATTGATAGAATAGCTGGCCTTGCGTGCCTGCCTTCTCTCCCATCATCGCCGCCTCCATCGTTTGCCTAGCCCGATGGAATCACGTTTCCCCCGAAAAACACAGCCGAGTTTTACAACAAAATTGGCGAATAGCGGACAAGGCCATCACCTCGTTACCAATTCCCCCGCCAACGCTTTGTCGATCAGCGCCACCGTCTGCGCCACCCCAAAGATCGCGGCGAACGAGCCGAAGCGCGGGCCCTGCGATTGGCCCAGCAGCACTTCGTAGAGCGCCTTGAACCAGTCGCGCAGATTTTCGAAGGCGTGCGCCTTGCCGGTTTCGAAGGTCAGCGTCTGCAGCGTGTCCGCATCATGCGTTGACGGATCGAGCGCCGCCAGCTTGGCGCGGAAATCCTGCAGCGCTTTTCGTTCCTGTTCGGTGGGCGCGCGGAACGTCTTCGTCGGTTTGACGAAGTCCTCGTAATAGGCAAGCGCATAGCCGGTCAGCTTGTCGAGGATCGGCGCGTTTTGCGGATTGGCGCCGGGCGCGTACTTCGAAATGAAGCTCCACAACTTGTCCTTGGTTTCGGCGTGGCTCGCTGAAACAAGATTGAGCAACAGCGCAAACGAAATCGGGGCGGAAACTTCTGGCGGCTTGCCGGAATGGATGTGCCAGACGGGATTTTCGAGCTTCTTGTCCAAGCTCTCTTTCGGATAAGCTTCCAGGAAGCTGAGATATTCGTCGACCGCCTTGGGGATTACGTCGAAATACAGCTTCTTCGCCGTGCGCGGCTTTTGGAACATGTACAGGGCGAGGCTTTCCGGCGTGGCGTAGCGCAGCCAGTCCTCGACCGAAATGCCATTGCCCTTGGTCTTGGAAATCTTCTCGCCCTGGTCGTCGAGAAACAGCTCGTAGCAATATTGCACGGGCGGTTCGGCGCCGAGGACGCGGCAGATCTTGGAATATACGGCGCCATTGGTCTGGTGGTCTTTGCCGTACATTTCAAAATCGACGCCGAGCGCGGCCCAGCGCATGCCGAAATCCGGCTTCCATTGCAGCTTAGTCTTGCCGCCCGTCACCGGCATGGTGATCTCTTCGCCGTCTTCGTCGTCGAAGGTGATCACGCCCGCCTTCGCATCCACTTTTTTCATTGGCACGTAGAGCACGCGGCCGGTCTTGGGCGAGATGGGCAGAAACGGGCTATAGGTCTTGCGGCGTTCCTCGCCAAGCGTCGGCAGCATGACGTCCATGATGGCGTCGAATTTTTCCAGCGCCCGCAAAAGCGCGCCGTCAAAGGCGCCAGAGCGGTAAAGCTGTGTCGCCGACATGAACTCATATTCGAACCCGAAGCCGTCCAGGAAGGCGCGCAGGCGGGCATTGTTGTGCTGGGCGAAGCCCTCATGCGTGCCGAACGGGTCTGGCACGTCGGTCAGCGGCTTTTGCAGGTAGGCTTCGAGCTTTTCCGGGTTCGGGATGTTGCCCGGCACCTTGCGCATGCCGTCCATGTCGTCCGAGACGCAAATCAGCCTGGTGGGAATTTTGTCCCCGGTCAGCTCCCGGAAGGCATGCCGGACCATGGTGGTGCGCACCACTTCTCAGAACGTGCCGATATGCGGCAGGCCGGACGGACCATAGCCTGTTTCGAACACCACGGGGCCGGTCTTGCCTGACTTTTCAACGCGCTCCAGCAACAGACGCGCCTGTTCGAACGGCCACGCTTTGGCGGATTGGGCCAGCAAAGCGGCAGAGGCGGCATCAACGCTCGGCATATCAATATCTCAGGTGTTACAAATGCGCTTTAGAAGGCGAAGGGCCTGGAAAGAGCCCTACAAAAAGGGGCTTAGCAAGACCCGGGGCAAATCGCACCTTTAGAATATGACCGGCCGGAAGCCGGCAAAGAGGAAACCGCCTGATGCGCACACTCATTCTGTTTCGCCATGCCAAGGCGGAGCCCGCTGACAATGTTGAGAAAGACATCGACCGGCATCTGGCGCCGCGCGGTCTGACCGATGCGCCCAAGGTCGCCAAGGCGCTGGTTGAGGCTGGGCTAGGGGTGGACCTCGCACTGGTGTCGACCGCGCAGCGCACGCAGGAAACCTGGTACGTGATCGCGCCGCAATTTGAAGGCGCGCAGGTGAAATCGCTGGCGGCTTTGTACGACGCCGAGGCTGAAGACGTCTGGCGCCTGGTGCAGGAACAAAACGACGCGCAGCGTCTGATCGTCGTGGGGCACAATCCGTTCATGCACGATCTGGCGGTGAAGATCTTGCGCCACTGCAAAGACAAGATCGCCAAGAAGGTGCGTCGCGAGCTGATCCATCTGCCGACCTCCGGCGCCGTCGCCTTCGAATTTCCGGACGGGCCGTTCAAGCTGGAGCAGGCGGCGTGCCTGGGCTTTTGGCAAGCGCACTAATTGGGTCACACCGAGGGTCACGTTTCGCGAAAGAGCCGTGACAAGCAGAACTTTCCACAGCTTAATGTCGCCGGGCTGAAACGCGCGGGGCAACACGCGCAGTGTTGGGGCGATGGCGCATGGCGCCGGACGATGGGTCTGCGTTCAATCACGCATTCGCGCGCGCGATGGAAAACGCGCGCGAGTCATTTACATGCGTCGATCCCTTATCTGTTCACGCTCCTGAGCGATCGGCCAAACATGGCATTAGCGCTGCGCAATGGGCCGCGCTCCTCACGTTCGTTTCGAGTCTGATCATTGCGGCCGTTCTGGCGCCCGCCTTGACTGCGACGCTAAGCGCGTGCGTTTTTGCCGCGCTCATTATGCTGCGTGTCGCCGCTGCTTTCATGCCGTCGATCAAGGCGGACAGCGAACCGTGCGGCGCATTGCCGACCTATTCTATCCTCTGTCCCGTCTATCGCGAAGCCGCAGCGCTGCCCGGCCTGATCGCGGCGTTGGATCGGCTGCACTATCCGCGCGCTTTGCTCGACGTTTTGATTTTGGTTGAAGCCGATGATGCAGAGACGCGGCGCGTCGCCGACGCGTTTGCGGCGCGGCGGTCGTGGGTGCGCGTTGTCGAGTCGCCGCTGGACGGTCCGCGCACGAAGCCCAAAGCGTTGAATGCGGGGCTCGCCATCGCGCGCGGCGACTTGTTGACGGTCTATGACGCGGAGGACCGGCCGCATCCCGATCAATTGCTGACGGCAGTCGCGGCGTTTCAAGCGGGTGGCGCTGAACTGGCCTGCGTGCAGGCGCCGTTGCGCGCCTACAATGGCGGTGAGCGCTGGGTCGCCGGCCAATTCGCGCTGGAATATGCAGTCCAATTTGGATTGCTGCTGCCGCTTTTCGTAAAGCTTGGCTGGCCGATTTTGCTGGGCGGCACCTCCAACCATTTTCGCACGCGCACGCTCAAGAATGTGCACGGTTGGGATTCCTACAATGTGACCGAGGACGCTGACCTCGGATTGCGTCTTGCGCGGCAAGGCTCGCGCGTTGGTCTGATCGCGCCGCCCACGTTCGAAGAAGCGCCAATAAGCCTCAAAGCGTGGCGGCGTCAGCGCACGCGCTGGATCAAGGGACATCTGATGACGTGGCTGGTGCATATGCGCCGTCCGTCCGCAATGCTGCGCGATCTGGGCTGGCCGCGTTTCATCGGTGCGCAGCTGAGCTTGGGCGGCGGTCTTTTGTCGAGTTTCGCCCACGCGCCATTTTTGTTCGGCGTTCTTTGGCTATCTCTGTCCGGCGCCGATATGCAGTCCGCGCTGGCGCTCGCTCTTATCGGCTATGGCGCCTCGCTCCTATGCGCCATGCGTGTTGCGGCAACAGAGCGTCAATCGCGGTTCCTCCTGCGCGGCGTTCTCGCGCCGTTCTATTGGCCGTTGCAATCCTGGGCGGCGTTCCTGGCTTTACGTGAGCTGATCCGGGCGCCGCATGTTTGGGCAAAGACCGAGCACGGTCTGACAAGTTGCTGCGCTCCCGCTATTGGCGATCCCCTGACAAACCCGCTAAACATCGCCGCCGAATAGGGAGGCGGGTTTGGATTGGCGCTGGACGCTTGGGCTATCGATCGCCTGTATCGCGACCTATGTGTTCGCGGGCTGGCGCCGGGCGAGGCCGTCGACCCCGCTGAAAGTGCGCATGGCGCCATGGCTGGCGATCCAGGCCATCGCCGCTGCGAGCCTTTTCATGCTGGCCGTGCACGGCGCCAATCTGGCCGGATTTCACACCGGCCAACAGCAGGGCGTTGCTGGCTACAGCCCGAACTAGAGGAACAAATAGGCCGCGGCGGCAAACACGCTAGCGGCGGCGAGGATGCCGACGACTGCGGGCCAGATGCTGGACTTTTCATCGGCCACGTCTTCCGCAGGCGCGGCAATCGATGCTGCGGTCTTTTTCGCCGGTTTCGCAGTTGCCGGCAAAGCGGGCGCAGGCGCCGTGGCCGCGATGACCTGACGAGTACTTGCAGGCGCCACCGCTTCCAGCAAAGTTTTCCAGCCCTGGTGGCGGTCCTGGCCGCGCCAGCCGCGGAAATCCATGACTTTCGCGCCCGACGGCGCCATGCGGCTGTCGAGTTTGGCGATCACTGCACTGTCGCTGTCCAGCGCGGATCGCAGGCCGCGACCGGCGGCGTTGCGCGACCATAAAACGACGGTCGGGCTATCCTGTTTGAAACGGCGTGGACTGCCAGGGTCTTGGCGGGCGACGCGAAATCCTTCGGATTCCAGCTTTCGCACCAATCGATTAGCTTCCAGCCGATCCCGGCGGTCATGCAAAACGATCAATTCGCCCTTAGCTTCGCCCATACCCAACTCCCCAAACGCCCCAACGCTTACGCGTGAATTTCCGCCGTGTGTAGCAAGGCGCGGCCGTGGCGGCAGACCCTCCGCGCTTATGTGCGCCTCTATTCTAATCGGCGCCAAAACTTTAATCGAGCCGCTTATCGAAACGGCGCCTCTTTTCACGCTTTAAATTGGCCGACTGGTCAGGTACGCTTTTGGGCAGAGGCGCCGGCGAGAGCGCGAACTGACGTGGGAGAAGACGCGATGTCTCGGGTGAAAATGTTCGGCGCGATTCCGCGGCGGCCAGACGTTTCAGTGCAATATTTTCACGACCACTACCGGCATCCACACGGCACGCTGGGGCGCGGCATCTCGACCATGCGCGCTTATGTGCAAAGCCATCAAATTCACAGCGATTTGCTTGGCCCCACCCAGACGCACTTCGAGGCCTGCGCCGAGGTTTGGTTCGATTGCGTGCAGGACGCCAAAGATTTTCCAAATGAGCCGATTTATGTTCGAGATTTGATTCCGGATGAGCCGCTTTTTGTCGACATGGACAAGTTGCGTTTTTGCTTTGCGACCGAAGAAATCCTGAAGTCGGGGCCCGACATCCGAGACACAGTGGGCGACACGCAATGGCGGCTCGATACCCGCCCGTTGAGCGTGAAGCTTCTGCAATTCGTCCAGACCGAAGGTGGCGACCGTTGGGATCAAGACAACGATCTGGATCTTAGCAACCGCATCGGCGCCTTTCGCCATGTCCGCTGCCGGCCGAATCCCGAGCTCCACCCAGACGGCGCCTTCGTTGTGGGCATTCGAGAATTATGGTGGCCCACGCAATTCGATATGGAGGCGGGAATCGCCGCCGACCAAGAGGCGTGGCGGGCGCTTTTCAATCGGCCCAAGACGCACATTGCCTTCGTCGCCAATGCCGAACGATTTATGTAGCGCGGCGGCGTCTATGCGAAGGCGGTTTTCGCCTTGGCCAGGCGCTCCAACGCTTCGTCCAAGGTAGCGTCATTTTTTGAAAAGCATAGGCGCACAACGTTCGTGACGGGATCAACCGCATAGAAGGACGAAAACGGAATTGAGGCCACGCCGAATTCGCGCACCAGCCGGAAACTAAATTCTGCGTCCTGCATGCCGATGTTCGAGCGCGCCAAATCCACGGCCAGAAAATACGTGCCTTCGGAAGGCAGGGTTGCGAATCCGATTGTCTCTAGGCCCGCGGCGAGGCGATCGCGGCCGCGCGCGAATTGATTTTGCATCTTTTGGAAATAGGCGGCGTCCTGGCCCAACCCATAGGCGACGGCGCGTTGCAAATTCGGCGCAGTGGTGAAGGTGAGAAATTGGTGCGCCTTGGCGACGGCTTCCAGCAACTTTGGCTCGGCGCAGATAAGGCCGACCTTCCAGCCTGTCAGCGAAAACATCTTTCCCGCTGAACCGATCTTTACGCAGCATTCGCGCATGCCTGGCAGAGACAACAGCGAAACATGCGTGCGGCCGTCGAACACGACATGCTCCCAAACTTCGTCGCTGATCGCGATGATGCCGTGGCGGACGCAAAAATCCGCGATCACCTGCAACTCGTCGCGCGTGAAAACGCGCGCGGTCGGGTTCTGCGGATTGTTCAGGATCAGGAAGCGCGTTTTTGGGGTGAGGGCGGCTTCCAGCGCTTCTTTCGTGATACGCCAATCCGGCGGCGTTTGGCGCACGAATGTTGGCGCCCCGCCGGCCTTGAGGACCAAAGGCAGATAGGCGTCATACAGGGGCTGGATCAGAATGACGCCATCGTCTGGTGCGACCAGTCCGAGAATAGCGGCCGCCAGCGATTCCGTTGCTCCGGATGTCACCAGCGTTTCCGTCATTGGATCGAGCGCCAAGTCTTGGAAGCGCCCATAATGTTCGGCGATGGCGGTCCGCAATTCGGGCAGGCCGCGCATTGGCGGATATTGATTGGGCCCGGACATCAAGAATTCTGCGGCCTTGGCGCGAATGTCCTCCGGCCCGTCCTGATCGGGAAAGCCCTGGCCGAGATTGATCGCGCCCAGATCCCGCGCCAGGCCGGACATGGTGTCGAAAATCGTGTTGGGTTGCTGTGAGAAGACGGTGTCCATGCGCTGAGTTAGCGCGATTAGGCGTCGGGGCTCAATGCGTAATCGGGCTTCGGAAAGTCGAATGCCCGAGGGTTGTAAGGCAGCGCGCTGGATGCCATGTGCAATGGCGAAATCGCACACCCGAGGCGTCCCTGCCTTTTGGGGTGGCAGCAAGGGGAAGCGCTCGTGGCGAGGCAATTCAATGAATTCTCAACAACCGATGAGGTGCTTGAAGGCGTAGATCTGTCCGGCAAGCGTGTCCTGGTAACCGGTGTGTCCGCTGGGCTTGGCGTTGAAACAGCGCGCGCTCTGGCCGCGCATGGCGCATATGTGGTGGGCGCGGCGCGCGACCTGGATAAAGCGCGCGGCGCAACGGACGTGGTGCGCAAGGACGCAGCGCCGGGCGGCGGTCTGGATCTTATTGAACTGGATCTCGCCTCGCTCGCCAGCGTTCGAAAATGCGCCGACGCGCTATTGGCGAAAGGCGATCAATTCGACCTCGTGATCGCCAATGCGGGCGTCATGGCCTGTCCGCAAGGCAAAACCGCCGACGGCTTTGAAACGCAATTCGGCACCAATCATCTGGGCCATTTTGTTTTTGTGAACAGGATCGCGCCACTCATCAAATCCGGCGGACGATTGGTCAATCTGGCTTCCTCGGGTCACCGTTATTCCGATGTGGATCTCGAAGATCCAAATTTCGAGCGCACCGAATACACGCCGTTTGGCGCCTATGGCCGCTCCAAGACCGCCAATGTTCTATTCGCGGTGGAATTCGATCGGCGTTACAAAGGGCGCGGCGTGCGGGCGACGGCGTTGCATCCTGGCGGGATTCAAACAGAACTCGGTCGCCATATGTCGGACGAACAGATGCAAGCGCTCGTTGACAGCATCAATGAAGGACAGCGGGCAGAGGGTAAGCCGGAATTCCGCTTCAAGACCATCCCGCAAGGCGCCGCGACCAGCGTCTGGGCGGCGGCGGTCGCCAGCGCGGACGAGATCGGCGGGCGTTATTGCGAAGATTGCCATGTTGCGGCGGTTGTTGAAAACCAGGCTTCGCGCGAAGGCGTGAAGCCCTATGCGGTCGATCCCGAGCGCGCCAAGGCGCTGTGGGCGCTTAGCGAGAAGATGGTGGGCGAGACGTTCCCCGCGCCGTAACGCCAGAGCGCTACGGCGCCGGCGGCTTTTCCAAGCGTCGCTGGAGGGATGGCAGCTCCATCAAGCCGGCGGGGCCGTACCAGGGGAACGCTTCGTATGCGAACACGCCGGCGGCGACAGCAGGATCGCTTGCCGCGATCTTAGACGCTTCTTCCACCGTCTCCACGGTCAAAATGAAAACGCCGCGATACTGACGATCATTCGGCTCAAATGGCCCGGCTGCTGCCAATCGGCCTTCCTTCGAGAGGCGTTTGATGTTCGCGATGTGCCCATGGAACAGCTCGGTGCGTTGAGCTTCGGTGAAATCCGCTCGAACGCCGGTCTTCAGAATCACCAGCACATAGGGCCGCATACCGCGTTCATCAGCGCCCAGCTTTTGCGCCAGCGCCGGATCAAAGCCGGAGGATGGTTCATGCATGTTCTGCTGATCCCGTGGGGCAGCGCAGGCGGCGGCGAAGCAGCAAAGCAGCAGCGGCAGAATACGCATTGTGTGTTCCAGGTGTGTTCCAGGCTGTCGGCCGATCCGCGAACATAGCATGGCCATGCGCTGTGTCAGGCGGCGGCGGGCTGAAATTGCCCGACCCCTAAGCCGCTTGACCGCGCGGCATGGCCGCTCTTATCTGCGCTCAGCGCGGGCATGATGTAGTGGTAGCCTGGAAGCTTCCCAAGCTTCTCGTGTGGGTTCGATTCCCACTGCCCGCTCCAAAACCGCCGATAAGTGCGCAAAAAAGTCGCGGGAGGGGGGAATGTACGATCCCAATCAGGTCGTCGAGGCGATGCGCGCGAACAATGCGCTGCTGATCGGCTGCTTTCTCGGCAACGTGGTTTTCGCGCTGCTATATTTCGCCATTGGCGTCTACCTGACGCTCAAGCACAAGATTTACGTGCTGCCGTTTATCGGGGCGGCTTTATTCTTCTGGCACGATCTGACTTACGTGCTCGACTACAAGCTTTGGTTTGAGACCTACACACATTGGTGGTTCCAGCTGACCTGGTTCGCCTTGGTAGGCACGGTGGCCTTTGAGGCATTTCTGATTCAGCAATTCATCAAGTTTGGGCACAAGGAACTGTTCCCGGATATGAGCATGATTCAATTCGCCGCGATGACTATGGGCGCGGTTTTCGGAATTGGTGCGATCTGGTGGCTGATCAAGGCGGCACTGGATGACGACCTCTATCTGGTCACGTTCGCGATCACCGCGATTTTCTCCGTGCCGTTCCACACCGCGTTGATGTTGCGGCGGCGCAGTAGCGCAGGGCAATCCATCGCTATGGAATTGTGCGTCATCGTGATTTTCGCGGCCGTGTCGCTGGCGTTCGTCGTCGTTGCGCCGTCGCTGTTCAAGACCATCCAATATCTGGCGTTCTATGTAACCTTCAATGTCTGGTGCCTCTTCAATATCTGGC
>JBEVJO010000079.1:0-6383 GCA_040510175.1 Caulobacterales bacterium | reverse complement strand
GGCCATCGAGCGTGAACTCGATCGTGGCTTGCGATCTGTTCAAAGCATCCATGATGCCTGCGTTCGAACGCGACTCTGTGACGTTTGCCCATTCTAGAACATTGCCGACATAGTTACGGCGCTCATCGAATACCGCGCTGACGTTCAACGCGAATTTCAAATCGCCGACGGAAATGTCGGTTTTGAATGGCAGGCGCGATGGGTCATCCAGCATGCGCCGTGGGTGCGATGGATTCTTGTGAAACATGTCGATGCAGGCGCCGACGATAGCGTCGGGATTAAACGTCGGCCAGATCGCGCGGAACGCCTCCGCATTGTCGCGAAACAGTTGATGGGTCGCTGCATTAACGTGGGTGACCATGAAGTTGCGGTCCACCGTCATCAACGCGACCGATACGCCGGAGAACGCGGCGCCCTTGAAGGTATTTTCGTCCGGCGCCGAAGCGTCCACCACATCAAATTCGCTGTCCAGATCGTGGCGGCGGGCGGTAGCATTAGCTGACATGGTGTCTCCATCGACGCGCCGAAGCGTGCGTGTTTAATCGAGACCTCAGCTTTCGCTTAAAGATATTATTATTAACTTAATGCACGCAAAGATTGTATATCGGCGTAATTGATGCAGGGGCCATGCTAGAATTCCGTGCCGTAACGCGCGTCCAGGTCATTTCGCGGCGATACGAATTGCTCCGTCTAAGCGGATGACTTCGCCATTCAGCATGGGGTTGACGACAATGCTTTCAACCAGCTGCGCGTATTCTTGCGGATCGCCAAGTCGGCTGGGAAAGGGGACTTGTTCGCCAAGCGAGTCCAATGCGTCCTGCGGGAGCGTTTTTAACAACGGTGTTAGGAAAAGCCCCGGCGCGATGGTCATGACGCGGATGCCATAACGACCAAATTCGCGGGCGATCGGCAATGTCATGCCGACGAGGCCGCTCTTAGAGGCGGCGTAAGCGGCCTGGCCAATCTGACCGTCAAAGGCGGCGACGCTCGCGGTGTTGATGATCACGCCGCGCTCTTCTCCGATCGGGTCGGCTTCATATATTCGCGCCGCAAATTTGGAGAGGACGTTAAAGGCGCCGACTAAATTGACACTGACAATCTTGGAAAAGTCGTCCAGCGGCATCGCTTTTCCATCGCGGCTGATGACTTTGGCCGGTACGCCAATTCCTGCGCAGTTCACCAAAATACGCGCCTTGCCGTGTATTTCTTCCGCGTCTGCAATCGCGTCCTTCACGGCAACTTCATCCGTAACGTCGAGCTTTATGAAATGGCCGCCAATGGCATTGGCGTGCGCCCTTCCTAGATCGGCATTGGCGTCGAATAGCGTGACCTTGGCGCCGCGCGAAGCGAGATGCGCAGCAGTAGCGCCGCCCAGGCCCGATGCGCCGCCTGTCACGATCGCCGCCACCCCATCAATCTTCATGGATTTTTCCTTGTTGTGGCGCGCGGATTGGAGGTCAGGGCGTCAATACGGCCTTGATGCAGTCTCCGCGATGCTGTGCGGCGATTGCCTCGTTAATCTGGGTCAGCGGAAAGATTGAGAGGAGCTTGTCGAAGGGAAAGCGGCCTTGCCGGTGCAGAGTGATCAGTTCGGGAATGAAGGTTTCAAGATCGCTGTCGCCCTCGATGATGCCCACGATGCGATGGCCGTAGGTGATCAAAGACGCCAAGTTGACTGATACGCTACTTTCCGGCTTTGGCGGAATGCCGACTAGGCCCAACATGCCGCGACTGGTGAGGCATGCGAGCGCTGCTTCAACCACAGCCTCGCGTCCGCTGGTTTCAAATGCGAAATCGACGCCTTGCGGCAATAGTGCGCGAATGCCGGCGGTCACGTCGCCCGATGCGGGGTCGATGACGTGCGTGGCGCCAAGTTCAAGAGCCATCGTCCGGCGCGCCTTGACCGGCTCCACCAAAATGATGGTCGAGCATTGTTGTATCTTGGCCGCCATCACTGCCGCCAAGCCGACGGGGCCGCCGCCAAATATCGCGATAGTGCTTTGCGCTGGACATTTGAGGGAGCGCATCACACCGCCCGCGCCGGTTTGCAGTCCGCACGCGAGCGGCCCCAATATCTCAAGGCGGAGGCCGGTCGCGTCGACCTTCACGACATTGCGCGCGTCCGCCAAAGCGAGGCTCGCAAAGGAGGATTGGCCAAAGAAGTTGGAGGAGAGGGGGCGGCCATCCCGATACAGGCCGGAACTGCCGTCGGGGCGCGCGCCGGCATAATTCAACACCGGAAAGTCGATGCAATACGACGGAAGATTTTCCGCGCAGCGCGCGCAATGTCCGCAACTGCTAAAGCCGAGAATGACCGTGTCGCCGGGCTTTACCTTGGTCACCGCCACGCCCACCGCCTGAACGATTCCGGCGCCTTCGTGTCCAAGGACAGCAGGCAAGGGAACCGGGATGAACTGGTCGCGCGTAACGATGTCGGTGTGACACACGCCCACGCCGGCGATTCTCACCAGCACCTCGTTTGGGCGAGGGGCTTCGATTTGTAGCGCTTCAACAGAAAAATCAGCATTGGGCGCAAGGGCGACTGCGGCCACCATGTCCAGCGTCTTAGGTGACGCTGTCACTGTAGAATCTTTCTGCCGCGCTTACGAAAATCGCTCGGGGTTTCGCCAACATAGTTCCGAAAGGCGCGCGTAAAATGGCTCTGGCTCGCGAAGCCGAGAAAATCTGCAATCGTGGAAAGTCCCAAGTCCGATTGGGTCAACATCTGCTGGGCTCGATCCAGACGCGTCTTCATCACATATTGATGTGGCGAAATGCCGGTCGCCTTCCGAAAGACTCGGCAGAAGTGCGACGGCGTTATGCCGGCCTGTGCTGACATTTCCTCCAGGCTGTGATTGCCCTCCGGCTTCTGCAGGATCGCGTTCATGATGTGGTGCAGCCGATAAGCAGAGAAAGCGGAGATTGGAATGTTGTCGGCCGTGGCGGAAGAAGGGCCGCGTAGGATATGCGCCTTCAGCGCATTGACCATGGCGCCCACATAGACGTCGCGCTCTGGCGAAGGCGGTGCGTAAAGCTCCGCCAAAATTTGACGCGTCAAAGCGACGCCCAGTGGATCGGCGAACGCAAAGCGCATACGCCGGAATTGGTCGGCGGCTGGCGCAGTTTTTAATATCTTGGATGAAACGCTCAACGTCACAACGTCGAGCTCGCCATCAACCAACCAACCGGTTTCTTGTCCGGACGGCACAATGGTTGCGCAGCCTGGCACTGAGCTGATCTCGCTCCAGCCGTCGCGATCCCAGGTTTTCACCTGCGGCTTGCCGGCGATGTGCACCGTGAAAACGGGATCAGGCAAAGCGGGCAAGGAATAGGTTCCGACAAATTGCCGCCAGCGGCAGAGGCGCCAGCCATCGTTGTCTGAACCCAACTGAATGTCCGGCAAACGGCCCAACGCATCGATGATGATCGACTCGCTGGTTTGGTAATTGCCCTGGGCCATAATCCTCTCCATCAGGCCGGTACGAGCGTTACGTCGAGGTTCTTCAGTCCGTTGATAAAGTTCGAACGGAACCGGCGCGGTCGCGTCGCTACCTCAAAACGTTTAACACGCTCCGCAAGCAGGCCAAAACTCACTCTGAGCTGCATTTCCGCCAGCCTCGAGCCAACGCAAACATGCTGGCCGCTGCCGAATCCCAGATGTTGAATGTTACCGCGCGAGATATCGAAACGGTGAGGGTCATTGAAAACCGCTTCATCGCGGTTGGCGGAGATGTACCACATGACGACCTTTTGACCGGCTTTGATCGGCTGGCCGCCGATTTCGGTGTCCGCCGTCGCGGTTCGGCGCATGTGCATCACGGGACTTGCGTAGCGGACCATCTCTCGCACGGCGGTTTGCAAAATGTCCCGATCGGCGCGAATGCGGTCCCATTGGTCCGGATAGTCCGACAGCGCGGCGATGGTGTGGCTCAACGAGTTGCGGGTGGTTTCATTGGCGCCGACCAGCGCAAGAATGAGATTGCCCAGAAACTCGTTGAATAGGACGGGCTGACCATCCGCCTGCATATTGGCGAGGAGGCTGGCCAGGTCGGAGCCTGGCTGCGCGCGGCGGCTGTCGAAAAGGTCCTTAGAGAATTCGATAAACTCGCTCATGAGCCGCGCCATGGCTTCTGGCGATTGGCGGAAGTCAGGATCATCTTCGCCGACAAAGGCGTTGGTCCACTCGTAAAGCTTGACCCAAAGTTCCGGGGGCAGATCAAGCAATTCGGTAAGGGTCAGCAGCGGCAGCGGCGCCGAGAACAGAGGGACAATGTCGACGGCCTTGCCCAGAGGTATTTTTGCGATGAGATTTGTGCAGCGTTCTGTGATGCGCTGTTCAATGCCCGCGAGGCGCCCCGGTGAAACCGCCGGCATGATGAATTTTCGATAGTTGGTATGCTGCGGCGGATCGAGCGAGATGAAGGGTATGCCAATTGCGTTTTCGCCCGCGCCGGTCAGCCCAACCTCGTTTTCATTGAAAATTCTGTGGCCGCCATTTTTGTGGGCCGACGAAAAAAGGTCAGGACGTTTTGATGCTTCGACGATGTCGGCATATCGGGTGAGCGCCCAAAAGCCGGGGCCGTTGGCCTCCGGATTCCAATAGACCGGCTGTTCGCGCCGCAGCCGCTCGAAAATGTCATGCGGCGCCCGGTCCAGATACAGATCGGGGTCTTTAAGATCTGGATAAGCGTTCGAGACCAAAGCCGATTCCCTTAAATGTGCGGCGTGCCATCACCTGGTGTGCGCCGCGGCAAAAGCGGTTTTCGACAAAGGGCGCGGCATCACAATCCTCCAGATGGCGGGGCCCTATAAGGCGCTTTTCCGCTTTATAAGCCAAACGCCCGCCAAAGGCGTTGCACGGGCCTGCTCTGTTTTTTGACATTTCTTGCGCAGCGCTTGCATGCGCTTCGCATTCCGGCTTTCTGGATGCGACGATCCGAAAGAGCGAGGCGATAGACCTGCGCAATCTGCCGGTGTTGGGGAGCCCCCACCATGCATCCGATGCGTTATGCGGCAAGCGATCCAGAGAGGCCGGCCTGCATCGTGGCGGAGACCGGGGCTTGCTTATCGTATCGCGATCTTGAACGAGCCTCCAATCGCGGCGCGCAGCTTTTTCGCAGGCATGGACTGCAGCGGGGCGACGCCGTCGCCGTGCTGCTTGACAATGAGCTGGCGGTTTTTGAGATCGCTTGGGCGGCGCAGCGCGCCGGCCTATATCTCACCAGCATCTCGACGCGGCTGAGCGCTTCGGATGCCGGCTACATCATCGCGGATTCCGGCGCCAAGCTGATTGTCGCATCGGCGTCCTTGGCGCAATTGGCGGCGGAGGCGCTCAAGACGCTGCCCGACGTAGTGCGATATGCCGTTAGCGGAGAAGCAAAAGGCTTTTTGAACTGGCGTACGGACTGCGCCGATTGTCCCGAAACGCCGATTTCCGATCAAAGCGCCGGCGCCGACATGCTTTATTCATCCGGCACTACCGGGCGCCCCAAAGGCGTCAAGCCGCCGCTTCCGGACGGCGCCATAGACGCCACAACGCCGTTGGCCGAAATGGGGCGTTCGCTCTATGGCATGGACGAGCGATCAATCTATCTGTCGACATCGCCCTTGTATCATGCGGCGCCCCTGCGTTGGGCCATGGTCGTTCAGCGGCTGGGCGGAACAGTCGTTATTATGGACCGGTTCGATGCGGAGCAGTCCCTGGCGCACATCGAGCACTTTCGCGTTACGCACGCGACGTGGGTACCGACTCACTTCGTGCGGCTCATTAAGTTACCGGCTGACAGTCGCGCGAAATACGACATGTCTTCACTGGTCGCCGCCATTCATGCGGCCGCGCCGTGCCCAGTGTCCGTCAAGCGAGCGATGATCGATTGGTGGGGACCAATCATCTATGAATATTATTCAGGCACGGAATCGTGCGGCATCACCGCATTGTCTGCCGACGAATGGCTAAAAAAACCTGGATCGGTGGGCAAAGCGGTGCTGGGGGTCTTGAAAATTGTTGGTGCGGACGGAGGCGAATTGCCGCCAGGCGAGACAGGAGACGTCTACTTCGCCGACGGACCAAAATTTGAATACCACAATGACCCGGCCAAAACCGCGAGCGCCTACAATGATCGCGGATGGGCGACCCTGGGCGACATGGGATATGTCGACTCGGATGGTTACCTGTTCCTGACCGATCGCAAGAGCTTCATGATTATTTCGGGGGGCGTAAACATCTACCCCCAGGAAATTGAAAACAAGCTCGTCACGCACCCGAAAATCGCGGACGTCGCCGTCATTGGCGTGCCGGATCCGGAAATGGGAGAAGTGGTCGTAGCAGTGGTGCGGCCCGCAGATGGCGTCGTTGGCGATGATTTATTAGCGAAGGAGTTGAC
>JBEVJO010000078.1:0-11229 GCA_040510175.1 Caulobacterales bacterium | reverse complement strand
GAGATTTTCTATGTCGATCGCGATGCGGCCCAAGCCCTGCACCGCATCGCAGAGCAAGTAGCCGCCTGCGCCATGGAAAAAGGCGGCCGCTTCCGCGACGGGTTGAATGATTCCAGTCTCGTTATTGGCCAGCATCACGCAGGCAAATGGACGGCCGTCTCGCAATAAGTCCCAATCTTCGAGCCGGCTCGCGAGCCAATTCAAATCAATGACGCCGGCGAGCGTTACAGGCAATTCGAAAACCGGAAGGCCGGTGGCGTTCGCTGCTCGCCAAACAGAATCGTGCTCAAGCTGAGAGAGAAAAATTGCACTTGCACCGCTCGCCTTGGCGCCGCCGAAAATGGCAAGATTGTTTGCTTCCGCCGCGCCGCTGGTGAAAATAAGGTCGCCTGCGTTTGCGCCGACTGAATTTGCAATCACATCGCGCGCATCGTCGAGGATAGCCTTGGCGCGACGTCCTTCCCCGTGCACAGAGGACGGATTTCCAAAGGTCGCCATGACGCGTTCAACGGCCGCGCGCGCTTCGGGACGCAGCGGCGATTGCGCGTTGTAGTCAGCATATATGCGGGACGCCGTCATAGAGACGCTTCCACGGCCGGCGACGGATTCGGGGGTGTCCGCCCCGCCGTCGGACCGACAACATCCGCCAGAGAACGCGTACTGAAGAACTGGGAAATATGGTCGCCCAAATCGGCCCACAAGCCATGGGTGATGCAGCGTCCCTTTTGCCCGGTACACGCGGTTACAGACGCATCCTTACAACCCGTGGTTTGAACCATCTCTCCGGCGGCGACTAAAATGGAGGCCAATGTAATATCCGCGCTTGGACGAGCTAAAGCATAGCCGCCACCCGGCCCCCGGGCGCTTTCCACAATCCCGGCGCGGCGCAGACGCACGAAAATCTGCTCAAGGTATTGAATTGAAAGGTTATGCCGAAGCGCGATATCGCCCAATGGTACGGGACGGCCCGCAGGCTGGGAGGCGATATCCGCCAAAGCGGTCACCGCGTAACGGCCCTTTGAACCCAGTCTCACGTGCCTTGCTCCAAAGTCTCGCTTTTTTCCGGCGCGACGTGCTATAGGCCGCCCCCTTATGATTCAGCGGCCTGTGGCTGAGGTAGAATGCCTGACTGTTTTAGTCAAGATTTGAGTCCCGTCTGCCGCCACTTTTGGAAGCCCTCTCATGCCTGACGTCATTTTCCCCGGACCATCGGGGCGCATCGAAGGCCGTTACTCACCCGGCACAGGCGAAAACCCGCCGGTCGCGTTGATTTTGCACCCTCACCCTCTCGGCGGCGGGTCGATGCAGGACCGGGTGACGGTTCAGCTCTATCGCATCTTTATGGAGCGCGGCTTCTCGACGCTGCGCTTCAACTTCCGGGGTGTTGGCCGTAGCCAAGGGACTTTCGACAGCGGTATCGGTGAATTGTCCGACGCCGCCGCCGCGATCGACTGGATGCAGACCTTAAATCCGGAAGCCCGCATCACCTGGGTGGCCGGTTATTCATTCGGCGCCTGGATCGCAATGCAGTTACTGATGCGTCGGCCGGAGATCGACGGCTTCATCGCGGTGTCGCCGCCCGTCACACATTATGATCTGAGCTTCCTGGCGCCCTGCCCGGCGTCCGGTCTTATTTTGTATGGGAGCAAGGACACCGTCTCGCCGCCTGACGATGTCGAGCGGATCGTTTCGCGAATCCGGACTCAGAAGAATATAAAGGTCGATTGGCAATTGGTCGAAGGCGCTAACCACTTCTATCTGAACCATCTGGAGCAGGTAGAAAGCATGGCCAGCAATTATCTCGACGATCGCTTGGCTGCGCCGCCGCCGCCGCCGCTGACCCGGATCAAGAATGATCCGAAGAAAATTGCCGCTAAAGAGCCGGAACCCGAGGACGAACCCGAACTCGAAGATCTGGACGACGAAGAATAATTCCGCCGCAGGCGCGCCAGCCTGCGCGTTTGACGACCGGGAATAGACCGTGACCGCAGAATTGTCCGCGTTCAAACCGCAATCCGAATTTCTCCGCACAATGATCGAGCGCGGCCACGTGCATCAATGCACTGACCTCGCCGCGCTCGACGCCGCCGCGAAGCAAGGCGTCACCGCCTATATCGGCTACGACCTGACGGCCACCAGCCTGCATGTCGGCAATCTCGCCACCATCATGCTTTTGCGGCGCCTGCAAAAAACAGGCGGCAAGCCGATCGTTCTTATGGGCGGCGGCACCACGCGCGTCGGCGATCCATCCGGCAAGGACGAGATGCGCAAGATGCTGACGCCGGAGGATATCGAAGCGAACAAGGCCAGCATCAAACAAGCGTTCGCGCGTTTTCTGACATTCGGCGACAGCCCCTCCGACGCCATAATGGTCGACAATTCCGACTGGCTATTAAAGCTGAACTATATCGACTTCCTGCGCGACGTCGGCCGGCATTTTTCGATCAACCGCATGCTCTCGATGGATTCGGTGAAGCTGCGCTTGGAGCGTGAGCAACCGCTAAGCTTCATCGAATTCAACTACATGGTTCTGCAGGGCTACGATTTCGTCGAGTTGAACCGGCGCTTCAAATGCGCACTGCAAATGGGCGGCTCGGATCAGTGGGGCAATATCGTCAATGGCGTCGAGCTTGGCCGCCGCATGGACGGCGCGGAATTGTTCGGCCTGACGACACCGCTTCTGACAACGTCGTCCGGCGCAAAAATGGGTAAGACGGCCTCGGGCGCCGTCTGGCTGAACGCGGATCGTCTGAGCCCTTACGACTACTGGCAGTTCTGGCGCAACACCGAAGACGCCGATGTTGGCCGGTTCCTGCGCCTATTCACCGATCTGCCGATGGATGAAATCGAGCGGCTGGAGCAACTCCAAGGCGCGGAGATCAATGACGCAAAAAAGGCCCTAGCAAATGCCTGTACAGCCATGCTGCACGGCGACATCGCCGCTGCGGACGCGGCGCGCGCGGCGCAAGCAACGTTCGAAGCCGGCAGCCTTGATTCCGGACTGCCTACAACTGACATCGAGTTTGCTTTATTGCAGCAGGGTCTGGCGCTCACCGCAGGGCTCGAAATTGTTGGCCTCGCCGCAAGCAAATCCGAAGCGAAACGGAAAATGGCCGAGGGCGCCGTTCGCGTTAACGATGCCTTGATCACCGATCCGAACGCTCAAATCGAGCCGGCGGATTTGCAAGAAGGCGGCGTGATCAAATTGAGTTTGGGCAAGAAGCGTCACGCTCTTCTGCGCGTACAGACCTAGCGGCTCTAGTTCGTTACCGACGACTTCTGTTCCTTCTCGGCCAACGGCGTCCCGGGCTCGAATACGCGGCGCAAAATACCCGGCGTCAAAACCGAGAGCGGATTGACGCTCGTGCGCGCATTTTCAAACGGTCCTTCCATTGCGTAAGTCATCCCAAACACGCCCTCACCCTTGCGGGAGACCAGGACGCTGCCCAACAAAGGCACATTTCCCAACACTGAATTGATGCCGTAGGACGGGGCAAGCACGCCGTTGACGTCCATCGTTTCGTTATCGAAGTTTAGATCACCTTTGACAGTAATACCCATGGCGGGCCCAGAGGCGCGCGCCTCTTTGATCTGCATGTGATTATCTTCGACTTTAAGCGGCGCGCGCAGGGAACTGAACTTAATGCCGTCTCCTTGCAAAACATCCGCAAGGCCGCGAAACGATCCCAGCGTCAAAAGCCGCGCCAAACCAGGCGTTCCGCGCAATTCAAAATCACGCGCTTGAAGGTTTAAATCGGCCACTTCCTTGCCATCTTCGCTCTCGACCAACCGCCCATCAAGAACACCGACGCCGTTCCTGACCTGTCCCTCTTTCAAGACGAAGCGAGCCGCAGCGCCGAGATCGTCCATGTCCAACCGAAGCTTTCGATCGCCAGCCTGAGGATCCGGCGTGATCGTCAGGTTGATTGGTTTTCCGTGCACGGTTTGGGCGTTCATTCTCGCGCGCAAAATGTGCCCCCGTTCCATGTCGCCCGCGAAGGTGAGCGACTTCAGCGTCGGCTCTTGTCCGGCGTAAACATGATCAATTGCAGCGCTAATTCTCAAATTTGGTTTGCTCTTGGCGGGCTCTCCATCGGAGCCGCCGCTGAAAATCAAACCAAGCACCGTTCGGCCTTCCGCGAGCGGACCTCGAATGTCCATTTGCCCACCATCATCGGTTTGACGAAGCTTTCCGGTGATGTCGAATGCACCAGGAATATAGAAGCGCACTAGATCGCCCGACAACATGCGGGTGTTGTCGCCCAGCACAGCCGTGCCCCGGATCATGGCGTTGTTGGCCAGAGCTGTAATTGAAATCGCGGTCGGCGCATCCTCCGCCACCCGTGCAAACGCCAGCGAAAACTGGCCGGGCGTTCCAATCGACTTGCGCCATTTCAACCCTTCTGGCGCGATTTCCATTTGCGCCAGATTCAAATTGACCAGCCCCTTCCTGATCTTCAACCGCTCGCCTGTCGCCGAAATGTCGGCTCCGAACGAGCCACGCAGCGCTGCGCGGCTCGGCACGCCGAAATCGTCGAGTATGGAAGCGGTCGCCAAAGCGGAAATGGCGACGTGCGTGGTTGGACCTTTGTCGTCTTGAAGAAGCTCTTTCCAGGTAACGTTCGCAGGCTGGCCACCGATGCGTGCAACGCCGCTAGCCGTGAGTTGGTCGCGATTCAGCGAAACATCAAAGCGGCCATTTTCCATCGGCAGAGAAGCGATTACGTTTTCAACGCGTACGCTCGTAAAGCTGCCCTGCCCGCTGATTTCGTATTGATTCCAGGGCACGTCCGAGCGCAACGGCCGGGCAAGGGAGAAAGTAACAACGCCACTGCCGCCTAGTCTCGCTGCGCCCGCATCGTCCAAGTCGCGCGCGAACATTCGAGCAAAACCCGCAACGTCCCCACGGCCAACAACTTTGACGACAACCGGGCTTCGGTCCTCGCCGATCAAATTGGCGATCTCGACGGAACCGTCTTCCAACCGGACCGTCCCAGAGCGACCCGTCGCATTTAATTTAAAGCTATCGCCGCCCAGCCGGGCCGATCCTTTGGCGTCCTCGATGAGGAACGAATTTTTATACGGACGGACAGCTGCGCGATCGAACGCAAACTTTAGGGATAAGGCCGAATCCGGTATGCGCGATTCCGCGATCGCCGGGGCGCTGACATCGGCGACAAAGTTGGTATTGAGAATGTCGCCGGCCTCAAGGGCCTCGCCAAGCCATTCTCTGGCGCCTTTGGCCATGCTCGATGGCCAAAACGCAAGCACCGCGTCGACGCTGACTGCCCCTTTCAGATCACCGCGCGCTTCAACGGAATAGGCACGCTTAGCCTTTCCCAGCGCGCCACGTCGCACTTCACCGGATAAATTTAGCGTCGCACGATCTACCAATCCGGTCGCTCGATCGAGCACGATTCTGTCACCGCTTTTGAAAATGCGGCCGGCGACTTCTAGATTGCGAATCTGACCCGACTTGCGTGTCTTCCAGTTGGTGTCCACGGGCGTCGTCCAGATCACCGACGGTATATGCAGACTGAATGCGGACGATTTGTATCGGCTGGTTCGGCCGAACAGCAACATCGGCGCTTGGATGTGACCAGACGCGCGGAGTCGCGCCCCTTCAGCTGTCAAGTCGAGCTTCGTCAAAAGCAGGGTGTCGCTCGATGGCTCAAATCGAGCCTTAAGCTGCACCGATTGTAATGGACGAACATCGTGTTCGCGCCGGAGTTGCCCCGCGCCAGCTGTTGCATCAAGTCCAATCGCAGCGATTCCACCGTCTTTTTTCAGACGCAATCGCGCGTCGACATCTACAGGCGCGTCAACCATCTGCAGAAATGACGCAATATCCGGCGGCACAAACACCGCCGGATTAAAATCCGAAAGCTTCAGTTGAGCGTCAAGCGGCCCCGGCGATGACCCTCTGAATTGCAAGTCGGCCGTCGCTTTGGCGGCGCCCCGATTTAAATCCAAGTTCAGATTACCGGCCACCACCGGCCCGTATCGGCGAATCTTGATAAACGCGTTCGACGCCGTCGTCGTGCGCAGCGATCGCTCATCGTAAAAAATCAGCTTGGCGTTTTCCAAGGATATATAATCTAGACCTCCGGCGCTGCCCTCACCGCGCCATGCGGCCTGTATCGCTTTAATGATTTTTGACAACCGTTCTGGATCTGGGCGCCGGTCACGTTTCATCACGGCGTCCGGAGCGCCAATGCCGGCCTCCAACTTGCCGCTCGAACGCAAGACGACGGAAAACAGCCCGCCGTCCGCCTCAAACCTAGATAACGCAGACCTGCCCGCAAGCATTTGTTCCGGCCGAAACTCGATCACGAGTTTGTTGGTCCGCGCCAAAAGTGCGCCCTTGGAGGTAAACGAATCGACCGGCGTCGCGATGACCTGGATCGCATTATGGGGTACAGACCAGCGCGCGGTCAGCGAACCAATGGCGACGGTGTCTCCACTTTCGTCCGCCGCCAACATCCGCTCCAAATAGCCACGCGCCCATTGCAGCGACATCGGCCCTTGTTGAATGCGCCAAAGGAGATAAGCGCCGCCGCCGAAAACAAGCACGAGACACAGCGCAAGGGCCTCCATGAGTGGTAAAAGCGCGAAGCGGACGCGCTTGCGCATTCTAGGACGTGATGGTCTGACGGGCGCCGCCAAGTCAGAAGACTGGGAGTCGCCATCTGCTGAGCGGTGCTGATCCCAGGCATCGACTTCCGGGGCAGTCACCGAAGATTCGGGGAAAAGCGGCTGGACAAATTCGTCGTCGCGCCCAACGTCCCTATCGGACCGCCGTGGGAGGCGGCGTAAGAGGAAGTTCTTGATGAGCGACATTGTAATTGGGAAACCGGCTCCAGCCTTCAAACTGCCCACGGCAGAGGGCGAAAACGTGGCGCTATCCAAGCTGAAGGGACGCGCCGTGGTGCTCTATTTCTATCCGCGCGACGATACACCCGGCTGCACCGCGGAAGCCAAGGATTTCAGCGGCCTAAGCAGGCAGTTTGAAAAGGCCGGGGCTACGGTCATCGGGGTCTCCAAAGACAGTCTGAAAGCCCACGAAAAATTCCGGGACAAACACGACCTCAAAGTAACGTTAGCCAGCGACGAATCCGGCGCGACCGTTGAAGGCTACGGCGTCTGGGTTGAAAAAAATATGTACGGCAAAAAGTCCATGGGAATCGAGCGCGCTACCTTTCTGATCGATTCGAAAGGCGTCGTCCGGCAAATTTGGCGAAAGGTAAAAGTCCCGGGGCATGCTGAAGAGGTGTTAAAAGCTGTGAAAGACTTGCCCCAATGAACTGTGCCTAAATTCGCGTCACCGATTAAAAAATGCTTCGTATTAACCCATTAGCCGAAATTATTAGGTAAGAGATTCTTGATGCGTGGGCTGACCGATGCTCCGCGGGCGTTTATACGTGAATCCACGGTTGCATTGCGTCTGGGTTTGCGTTGATATGCCTTCGGGTCGGGGGGCCTTCCTAGTTTTGTGCGTCTGCGGGATCCAAAATGCGGCTACGTTGGCGCGCGCGCCAGACCTTTGAAAAGCTGTTCCCTGAACGGCAAATCTATCACCGAAGCGGCGGCACGGTCCGTTTTGTGTCTTTGTCTCCTTGGAGACAGGCGCTTTTAGCTGGCGGCGCGGCGGCGTTTGTCGGCTGGTCCATGTACGCCACCAGCGTTATGATCCTTCAAGGATCTGATGCATGGAAGCGTGATAAAGAATCGTCTCGCAAAGAGGAGCGGAACGAGCGCTGGCTCGCAGAGGCCCGAGCCAAAGAATCCGCTGCTCTCGCCCTGCTCGACGAACGCACCTCCGAATTTGAAAAAGCCACGGCCGAGTTTGAACGCCGCCACGAGACGCTTAAGGTCCTTCTGAGCGTCGCCGGTGGTAGCGATGCGGACATCGCTACATCCTCTCAAGTTCTTGCTTCAAACGGCGCTCGCATGCTGCCTCGTGCTGGCATTGATGAGGCCGACCCGCGCGAAGGCCGCGCCAAAGAGATTTCCTACGTCGCTCCGAACGGCGTTAAGCAATTATCCAGCCGCTTAGACCACCTCCGCGACGAACAGAGCGCCTTTTTGGATACCGCCGAGGACGAAGCGGTCCAGCGCTCCGAAGAGCTTCGCGGCGTTATCCGCATGACCGGGGTCGGCGTCGCCCGTATCATGGATAATTCGTCGATGGGCGGGCCGCTGATCCCCCTAGACACAAAGGTTACAGCCCGCTTAGCCACTGAAACTGATCCAGAATTTGCGACTCGGGTCACGCAGGTTGCGGCACGTCTTGAGGAAATGCGGCAGCTCGAAAATGTTGCCAGCTCCGCCCCATTGTCGGCCCCTTTGGCGAGTGGCTTCCGTACAACCAGCGGCTTTGGCGTGCGGACGGACCCTTTCAACAATAGAATGGCATTCCATTCTGGCCTTGATTTTGCAGGATATCGGGGCGCCCCCATCCGCGCCACAGCGCCGGGTGTGGTCACGTATACCGGCCAAAGGTCAGGTTATGGCAATGTTGTCGAGATTGACCATAATCATGGCTTTAAGACCCGGTATGCTCACTTGAGTTCGATAGCGCCCGGAATTCGTCCAGGGTCTCGGGTGGCGATCGGCGATGTGGTTGGTGGAATGGGTTCGACGGGCCGATCTACGGGTACACACCTTCATTATGAAGTGTGGTTTCGTGATAAGGTCTACGATCCGCGGAATTTTTTGAGGGCAGGACGACATGTTCACGAAGGGTAAGGGCTCAAGCGGATCGGATGTTCCAGCGCCGTCTTTCGAGCCAATCGCAACAAATTCGCCACCGCCTCAGCAGCGCCGTCCTCAAGCTCCCAGCGGCCCCTCGATCATCAATTCAGATGTCTTGATCCGCGGCTCTGTCAGCACCAAGGGCGAACTCCAACTTGATGGTTCCGTCGAGGGAGACGTCCGGGCTCGCAAATTGACCGTTGGCGGCTCGATTAAGGGCGATGTCATCGGCGAGGAAGTCGTCACGGTTCGCGGTGAGGTCCAAGGCCGCATTCGGGGACGTCGCGTCGAACTGATCGCCGGGTCGCGTGTTCAAGGCGACGTCATTCATGCCCAATTGTCCATCGAGCCAGGCGCTCAATTTGAAGGGCAAGTACGGTACGTTCAGGATCCGTTGGCGGACGCCCCAAAGCCGCAATTGGCCGGTGGTCCAGCTCCCGTTGCTTCTACGACGCCAAACGCAACGCCCTTGGGTGACAAGCCGAATTTCGGCCCGACATCATCTTCCGGCGGCGCAGCAGTCGCTTAATAGTGGGATCAATTGAAATTGAAAAAAGCCGGCGTTCTTTCGAGCGCCGGCTTTTTGTTGCATTGAACTTAGGCGTCGGCTTCACCGCCAAGTCGGGCGGCTAGGGAGGCCGCCATGAAGAAATCCAAGTCGCCATCGAGTACGCCTTGCGCATCTGACGTTTCGACGTTGGTCCGAAGATCCTTGACCATTTGATAGGGTTGCAAAACATACGACCGGATTTGCCGGCCCCAACCAATTTCGCTCTTATTGTCTTCGACTGCCTGGGCGGCAGTCTCCCGCTTCTGAAGCTCAAGCTCGTAAAGGCGCGCACGAAGCATGTTCCAAGCGGTTTCGCGATTGCGGTGCTGAGACCTTTCGGATTGGCAAGCCACAACAATCCCCGTGGGCATGTGGGTCAAGCGAACTGCGGAATCCGTCTTGTTGACATGCTGGCCGCCTGAACCGCTTGCGCGGTAGGTGTCCGTGCGGACGTCCTTATCCAGAATTTCGATTACGATCTTATCGTCGATGACCGGGTAAACCCATACGCTGGCAAAACTGGTATGACGTCGCGCGTTTGAGTCGAACGGAGAAATTCGCACCAAACGATGAACGCCCGATTCCGTTTTCAGCCAGCCATAGGCGTTCTCGCCCTTGATCAGAAGCGTCGAGGATTTGATCCCGGCCTCTTCTCCGGCGCTCTCGTCAATCTCTTCGATTTTCATTCCGTGGGCATTGGACCAACGGCTATACATCCGTCGTAAAATCGCCGCCCAATCCTGCGCCTCCGTCCCGCCTGCGCCCGCGTTGATTTCGATGTAAGCGTCGTTGCCGTCTGCTTCGCCGGACAACAGCGCTTCGAGTTCTGCACGATCAGCTTTGGCTTTGGCCGCCTCAAGAGACATTTGCGCTTCATCGAGCAGAGCTTCGTCGCCCTCTGCTTCCGCCATTTCAATCAATTCGATGGTGTCCGACAACTCGCGCTCAAGCACCCGGACAGCGTCCACCTGGCTTGCCAACTTGTTGCGTTCGCGCATGGCGCTTTGCGCTGCGGCGGGATCATTCCACACGGCCGGACTCTCGGCCATTGCGTTCAATTCATCTAGACGACGTAGCGCGGAATCCCAGTCAAAGCCGCCTCCGCAGCAAGGTGACGGAGCGCGCAATATCGTCGGTCAGCGATTGGAGTTCGGCGCGCATTCTCAGTTCCACTCAGTCAATTTAATTCAAGCCCCGAATAACGCTCAGCGCTGCTGGCCGCAAGCGTTCGCACGGCGCCATCCTGCAGCTAGTAGAGATCGTTGAGATCATCCTGGCCCTGGGTCGGCTTTTGGCCGTTCTCCGGCGTCGCTGTGTTGGTTGTGCCGCCATAGGAAATGACGTTGCTGGCGACCGAGCGCGTCGGCTCTGTGCCTGGGCGGAAAGCTTCCACAATCGTGTCTGTCGTTGTCGCGCTCGGCAATCCGCCGGTTCGGGCGTCGATCGTCACGAAGCTAACGCCTGCTGGAGTTCGGAAGGGTGTTGCCGGCTTGCCTGCAAGCGCTTTGCCCATAAATTCCCCGAACACAGGCACGGCAAGCGTACCGCCGGACTCACCCTCGCCCAACGACTTCGGCGTGTCGTAGCCGATCCAAACGCCGGCGACGATCTCCGGCGAAAAGCCAATAAACCAGGCGTCTTTGTAATCGTTCGTGGTGCCAGTCTTGCCAGCCAGCGGCCGGCCCAAGGACTTCAAGGACGCGGCCGTTCCCCTCTCAACGACGCCCTGCAGCATAGAAACCATTTGATAGGCCGTCACTTCATCGATAACCGGCGGCCGCGTATCAGGAATTTGCGGCGCCGCCTGCCCTCTCCAGGGATCATTGCAGCTCGGGCAATCGGGCTTCTTCTCAGGATAGACCGTCGTTCCGTACCGATCCTGGACGCGGTCCAGCAGCGATGGCGTCACCTTTTTTCCACCGTTC
>JBEVJO010000077.1:0-11620 GCA_040510175.1 Caulobacterales bacterium | reverse complement strand
CTCGTCGTGATATTGACGCGCGGTGTCCGGATCGAGGCCCAGATTGAACTGATCCTCCCAGCGGAACTCGAAGCGGGCGCGGGACAGCGCATCGTCCCAAATGCGGGCGGCGGGGTGGCCCTTGGCGAGGTCGGCGGCGTGGGCGGCGATCTTGTAGGTGATCACGCCGTCCTTGACGTCCTTGGCGTCCGGCAGGCCCAGATGTTCCTTCGGCGTGACGTAGCAGAGCATCGCCGTGCCGAACCAGCCGATCATCGCCGCGCCGATGCCGGAGGTGATGTGGTCATAGCCCGGCGCGATGTCGGTGGTGAGCGGCCCGAGCGTGTAGAAAGGCGCTTCGCCGCAGACCTTCAGCTGCTTGTCCATATTGGCTTTGATCTTGTGCATCGGCACATGGCCGGGCCCTTCGATCATCACCTGGATATTGTGCTTCCAGGCCACTTGCGTCAGCTCGCCCAGCGTTTCCAGTTCGGCGAATTGCGCGCGGTCATTGGCGTCGGCGATGCTGCCTGGGCGCAATCCGTCGCCGAGGCTGAACGAGACATCATAGGCGCGCATGATGTCGCAGATGTCTTCGAAGTGGTCGTAGAGGAAGCTCTCCTTGTGATGCGCCAGGCACCACTTGGCCATGATCGAACCGCCGCGGCTGACGATGCCGGTGACGCGATTGGCGGTGAGGGGGATGTAGGGCAGGCGCACGCCGGCATGGATGGTAAAATAATCCACGCCCTGTTCGGCTTGCTCGATCAGCGTGTCGCGGAAGATTTCCCAGGTCAGGTCTTCGGCGACGCCGCCGACCTTTTCCAGCGCCTGATAGATCGGAACGGTGCCGATCGGCGTCGGCGCGTTGCGGATGATCCATTCGCGGATGTTGTGGATGTTGCGGCCGGTGGAGAGGTCCATCACCGTGTCGGCGCCCCAGCGGATCGACCACACCATCTTTTCGACTTCCTCGGCCATGGAGGACGTGACGGCCGAATTGCCGATATTGGCGTTGATCTTGACCAGGAAATTGCGGCCGATCGCCATCGGCTCAAGCTCTGTGTGGTTGATGTTCGCCGGGATGATGGCGCGGCCGCGCGCAACTTCACTGCGCACGAATTCCGGCGTGACAAAGTCTGGGATCTCGGCGCCGAAATCTTCGCCGTCGCGGATGAAGGGGGCGTTGGCCTCGCGCATCAGGTTTTCGCGGATGGCGACGAATTCCATTTCCGGCGTGATGACGCCTTTGCGCGCATATTCCATCTGCGTGACGGTCTTGCCGGACTTGGCGCGCAGCACTTTGGGCATGTTGGGGAATTGCGGCGTGGCGCGCTCGGGCGAGACGTCGCCATTGTCCATCGGCTTCACTGCGCGGCCTTGGATGTATTCGACGTCGCCCCGCGCCAGCACCCAAGCTTCGCGCGTGCGCGGCAGGCCCTTTTCGATGTCGATGGTCGCGGCGTCGTCGGTGTAGGGGCCGGACGGGTCATAGACATTCACCGGCGGCTCGTTGGCCGACGGATGCACCGCGATCTGGCGGAACGGCACGCGCAAGTCCGAGTGCGCGCAGCCCGTGGCGTAGACTTTCCTCGAGCCGACAATGGCGCCGGTCGTGACTTTCGGCGTGTTGAACTCGGATGGCGTGCGCGGCTTGTTCATAGAGTCTTTCCTGCGGTCGATGTTTTGGCGCTCCAGCCCAGGAAGCTGAGCCAGAGGCCGATGAGAAGAAGAATGAAAGCAAGGACAATCAAAATCGGCGGCGTGCGCACGATGGCGGCGGTCAGCGGCGCGCCGAGCTCCGGCGCGAGCATCAGCCAAGCGCCTTTGAGGGCGGCGGCGATGCCGATGACCGAAATCACGATGGCGGCGGCGCTCGAGAAGTGGTGGTGCGCGGCGATGATGGTCAGCCCGGCCGTCAAGGTGAAGGCGCCGGTCGCCAAAACCAGTGGTCCGTTCTGCACAAAAGCGGGCAGCATCAGGTCCATGGTCCCGGCGCGCAGGATCAACGTCCCGCCCATGACGGCCAGATACGGGCCGGCAATACGGGATAGCGTGCGCGTGCGGGTGGCGGGATCGTAATCGGCCATTCTGCTCTTCCCTTCGCCGGCATGACCCGGATCAGGTTCTACGGGTCGCCGCGCGTCCCTGGAATTAGGGAAAGCGGCCTCTCAGCGCCTTGGCGGCGCTCCCCGAGCGATCGCTTTTTGTGCGCTCTGCCGCCTTTAGCGTCAAGGGCGGGCGACTGCCCCTCTCAGGCGAAACTTTGGCCCGGAAATGGAACCTCGAGAGGGGAGTCTCGTTTCAAGAACACGCATCGAAGTGCATAATCGGCAGGTGAGCCCGCCAGGGAAGGAGAGGGTTATGATCACAGGGACCGAGGAGCGCAGATTACAGCGCGAACTCCGTTACTATTGCATCATGGGATCGCAACAGCGTCCAATTGCCGGCCAGACCACCCAGACGCCCCCAGCGACGGCCCCCGCGCCGGAAGTCCTGGTCAATAGCGGCTTGGTGGATCCTACGGGCGCCATCACCCCCAAAGGTCATGACTTCATGCGCGCCTGACGCGCCGCTTTGGCCCCGCCGGGCTTGGTGCTAGGATTTGACTTGCATCAAAGGGCAGGCCCCGCATGAGCAAGATCTTCAGAGGCCGGTACACCGCGCGGATCGACGAACCCTTCATTTTGTTCGTCATCGGCATGCGCGTGAACAGCTTCTGGAAAATCTGGGAATGGGCGCCGGTCTTCGCGGCCATGCCCAAAATGCTCAACGAACTCTACAGCAATCCCAGTTCCGGCTTTTTGGGCGCGCAGATGTTCCTGACGCTGCGCCAGCCCGTTCTGATGCAGTATTGGCGCGATTTCGACGCGCTGCTGGCCTATGCGCACGACCAATCCGGCGCGCACTTCCCCGCCTGGGCCGAGTTCAACCGCAAGGCCGGCCGTTCGGGCAGCGTCGGGGTCTGGCATGAAAGCTACCGGATCGAAAAAGGCGCAGCCGAGAGCATCTATTCCAACATGCCGCTCTGGGGCATGGCAAAGGCGTTGAACGCGGAGCATGTTCTGGCCGAAGGCCGGCTCGCGGCCGCCAAAGACCGCATGAACAGCTAAGCTTCCCACAAGCCCAAAGTTTTGAGCTTCGCGGCAAAGCGCCAAGTGTTTTCCGCCGCTGTAGCCCGAAATGGCGCGCGTCGCTCCAAATCAGTCATTTACGTTGTACGCGTGCGGATACTAAGCTAGCGCACTTCTAGATAGAACCGCTCTGGGGAGGGCAGATGAATCTCGCAATTTCGCATCGCGCACAAAAGGCTCTGCTTTTGTGGGGCTATGTCTCGATGGTTATCTTCGGGATCGCCTATTATTTTCTGATCAAGATGTTGCCGACCCTGCCGGCCACTTTGACCGCAGAAGAAACGGCCGCCTTTTACAAAGAGAATGGCCTGAGCATCCGGATCGGCGCGCTGGTGGCGGGCTGGACCTCAGCCTTTATGGTTCCGGTCGGGGCCGTGATCGCTGTGCAGATGGCGCGCCTGGAAAAAGGCATGCCGATCCTGTCGATCGCCGCGTTTGGCGGCGCCATGATGATGTCGATCTTCCTGGTCTTGCCGCCGATAATGTGGGGCACCGCCGCGTTCTCGCCGGATCGTCCAGCGGAGGTCACGCTGTTGATGCATGAGTTCGCGAATCTGACCTTGGTCACGACGGACCAATACTACATGTTCCTGTTTTTCCCGCTCGCCTACTTGTCCATCCGTCAGAAGGTCGATCCCAACTCGCCGTTCACGAAATGGTACGGCTGGTACACCTTGTGGACGGCGATTGTGTTTGAGGTCGGCCCCTTGGGCTTCCTGCCGCGCACCGGCCCGTTCGCCTGGGATGGCGTGGTGGTCTATTGGTTGCCGCTCACCACATTCGGCCTGTGGGTGACGTTCACCTGCTATTGGATAAATTCCAAGCTCAAGCATCAGCCGTCGCCAACATAGCATAGCCGCCAGTTTGATCTCTCAAACGCAGACCGCTGCAAGGCGGTCTGCGTTTTGTGTTTAGGATCAGCGCGGCGCCCTGAACTATTGTGCCGCGAGCGCGTTTGACGCACAAACCCGCTAGGTGGTTTTCAGAGGGTGCTGTCATGCGTTGGGAAGGCGGCCGCCGCGGCGGTGGAGTGGAAGACCGGCGCGGTTTGGGCGGCGGAACAATGGCCGGCGGCGGCATCGGCGTCGCTGTCTTGGCGCTGCTTGGCTACGTCTTTTTCGGCATCAATCCGAGCACGACGATGCAGGTCGCCAGTTCGCTGGGCGGCGTCGGCGCCGAGCAGCAGCAAGGCAAGGAAGGCACGCCCGAGGATAAAGCCGGTTTATTCGTCGACGTCATCGGCGCCAATATCAACGATGTCTGGACCCAGAAGCTGCAAGGCTACAAGCCGCCCAAGGTCGTGATCTATTCCCAAGGAACCGGCACCGGCTGCGGCTATGGCCAGGCGGCGATGGGGCCGTTTTATTGCTCGCTGGATTCCACCGTCTATCTGGATCTCGATTTCTGGCAGGAAATGGAAAGCAAGCTCGGCGCGTCCGGCGCTGACTTTGCGCGCGCTTACGTGATCGCGCACGAATTCGGCCACCACGTCCAGAACCTCACCGGCACATCGGAAAAAGTCCGCGCCGCCGCCGAACGCGCGGGCAGCAAGGCCGCCGCCAACAAATATTCGGTCGCGCAGGAACTGCAGGCGGATTGCTATGCCGGCGCCTGGGCGGCCAACGCGTCCGCTGTCTCCGGCGGCAAGGTTGCGCTTGAATCCGGCGATCTCGAAGAGGGCATGAAAACCGCCAACGCGATCGGCGACGACACCCTGCAGCGCAACGCCACCGGCAAAGTGACGCCCGAAGGCTTCACGCACGGCACCTCGGAACAGCGCATGGAATGGCTGCAGCGCGGCTATCAAACCGGCGATCCAAAACAATGCGATACGTTCGCCGGGATGTGAAGTGAAGGCGGGGTTGATCGCTAGCGGCAGTTGTCAAACGGAAGCTTGGCTCCGCCGCTCGTGAAATGAGCGCTACGTCGACGTCCCTCTCCCTGAAAGGGAGAGGTGAGGAGAGGGTCAAATCAGGACACACGTGCATGACCCGCTTTGATCGCACGCCCAGCAAGACAGCGCGCGCCCGCGCTCTGCGAAAGTCGCGCAGCAACGCGGAGGCTTTGGTCTGGTCGCTTTTGCGCGGCGGCGTCACGGGATTTCACTTTCGCCGTCAGCATCCGATTGGCCCGTTTGTGGCTGACTTCTATTGCGCCAAGCTAAAACTGGTCATCGAGATGGATGGCGATCAGCATGCACTTCAGATGCAGCGCGATCAGCGGCGAACCGATTATCTGGAGAGAAAAAACCTTCGCGTGGTGCGTTTCTGGAATCGGCAAATGTTCGCCGACATCCGTGGTTTTGAGCAGACTCTTCTCAACTTGATCCGAGACCGCGCATCGGAACTAGGTGTTGCGCCTCAGTTTCCGCAGCGGCCTGATCCCCTCCACACCTCCCCTTTTCAAGGGGAGGGACACCCACGTGGAGCCGAACAGAAAAACGATGCGCCTAACGCTGAAGGCGAAGTTGTGGGCTGGCCGCGATGAGCGCTACGTTGCAGGCGCAATGGCGCCATGACGTTGCGGCGCTGCCTGGACCGGCGGATGTGAAAGACGCGGCGTTCGCCGAGATCATCCGCGCGCATAGCGAACCGCACCGGCGCTATCACGGGCTCGGCCATTTGAAGGCGCTGTTCAGTTTGCTGGCGCAATATGCGCCTGCGGCTGCCGCGCCCTTACGTTTTGCGGTGTGGTGGCATGACGTCATTTACGAGCCGATGACTCCCGACAATGAAGAGCGCAGCGCCGTCATGGCGAAGGAGCGCTTAAGCGCGATGGGTGTGGAGTCCATCCTGATCGATGCGGTCGAAAAGCTGATCCTCGCCACGAAAAATCATTGGGAAGGGCCGTCGCTGGGGGAAGGTGATCTGTTTCTCGACGCGGATATCGCAATCCTTGGCGCCGATGGGGCGGCCTACGATCAATATGCGCGCGACGTGCGCACCGAATATTCCGCTGTGCCGGAGGCTTTGTTTCGCGGCGGCCGTGCGAAGTTTCTGGCGGGCGCCATGGATCGCAAACCGATGTTCCGGACGGAAATTTTTGAGCGTGCTTTTGGCGATACTGCGCGGGCGAATATGCAGCGGGAGCATGCGCGGCTTAGCGCAATTTAATCGCCACCTCGGCCTCGCGCTCCAGCAACCGCCGTTGTTTCTCTTCAGGCCAAAACCCCGACATTGAACCATCTTTATGCAGAATGCGGTGGCAAGGGATGAGGAACGACAATTCGCACTGGGCGCAGGCCGTGCCGATGGCGCGCGCGGCGCGGGGGCGACCGATGCGGTGCGCGATTTCGGAATAATTGCTGGTCTGACCCAGCTTTACCTTACGCACGGCGTTCCAGACTTTTTTCTGAAATTCCGTGCCGCGCATGTCGAGCGGCAGATCAAGCGCTTTGGGCTTTTCGAGAAACTCGATGATGGGCTTTGGCAAAGTGCGGTCTGCGGTCTTGGTGCGGATGAGATTCGCTTCGGGAAAACGCCGCCGCAGATCGCGGACGTTTTCCTCGTCGTCCTCGCCGATCATCACCGAAATGATCCCGATCTCGCTGCGCGCCACCAGCACCGCGCCCCACGAACAGTCGTCGAGGCCGTAACAGATTTCCTCATGCGTGAAATCCACGCGTTCGCGGCGCATGCCGGGAAATTTGCCGCGCGCTTGCCTCATCGCATTGCCGACCGAACCGTCATGGCCTCTGCATAAAGGCCGCTGCGGCTCTAGCCTAGTGGGCTTTTGCGAAGGCCTTTGCCTGCTGCGCCACTGCCGCAGCGCGCGTTGCGGGCTCGAGATTAATCACCCCTTTGATCATCTCGGCGATGTCGTCCGCGATCCACATCGGCCCGTCGGCGATGCGATCCAGCGCGCCCTTGGCGATAAAGGCCGGATCGGTGGTCGGCCCTTCGATCGGACCATAGGAATTCACCATGGTCGGCGTGGCGCTGAAGCCGACCACGGGGCAAACCAGATCGACATTGTGTTTCTTGAATTCAAACCACAGGCCTTCCGACAAGGTGTGCGTGTAGGCCTTGCTGGAGGCGTAGAAGGCGAAGCCCGGTGAGCCTGCATAGCCAGCGATTGATCCCATCAGAACGATGCCGCCCCGTTTGCGGTCGCGCATGATGCGGCCGAAATGATGCACCATCGCCGCCTTGACCACGAAATTGCGCTCCAGCCGGCCGTGCAGCAACTCCCAATCGTGATCGAGGAAGTCGCCATATTTTGGTTCGGCGCCGGCATTGTAGATCAGCGATCCAATTTCAACATCGGCCGTGATGGCTTTCAGTTTTTCAATCGCGCTTTCCTCACCCAGATCGATGGAGTGCGTGCGCACTTCGATGTTGGGAAATTCCTTTCGGATCTCCGTCGCCAATTCATCCAGCGGACCTTGGCGGCGCGCAACGATGATGATGTTGAGGCCGCGTGCGGCGGCTTCGCGCGAGAACGCCGCGCCGATGCCGTCGGAGCCGCCGGCGATCAGCGCCCAGGGGCCGTACTTTTCCTTGAACATATGCGCCTCCTTCAAGCCGCGCCGAACAATGCGTAGGCTGCGTCGGTCGTGTCGCGCGCGCCGGAACCCATTTGCGCTTCGACGTCCTGATTGAACGCGAAGTCGAGCACGAAGTGCCGGTGATCGATGGCCCAGCGTCCGTTGCGGCGCGACCATTTGTCGAGATAGCGGCCGCGGCCAGTGGTCAGGGTCTGCTTGCCCCCGTCTGGCTTCGCCAGCAACGCCACCGTGACATAGGTTTCGCTCGTCGCGCGGTCGCCGCGCAGCTCGATGGTCGTATTGCCGATCTGGTGAAAGTGCGAGGCCAGATTGCGATGAAAGCCGGCGATCATGTCGATGAAGCCGCGTCCGCTGCCGCTATAGATCGGTCCGTAGTCGGCGGTGCCATCCTCGTGCCAGACGGTGTGGCCAAGCTCGCAATCAATGCGGTCCATGGACCGGCAATAATTGCGCAGAACCTGATTGATCTCGGCTTCCGCCGCGAGCGTTTCGAGCGTGAATTTCGACAATGCCGCCTCCCTGATTGTTGCGCCTTACTGGCGCGTTTTCAGGGAGGCTAAATCAACAAACGGCGGTCCGCCAATGAAATCGTTCTCTAGCGAACTGCTTCAGAGCGCTTCGATGATGGTGACGTTGGACACGCCGCCGCCTTCGCACATGGTTTGCAGACCATAGCGTTTGCCGCTTTTCTTCAGCGCATAAATCAGAGTGGCCATCAGCTTGGCGCCGGACGCGCCGACTGGATGGCCGAGCGCGATGGCGCCGCCATTGACATTCATTTTCGCCGGGTCGGCGCCGACGTGCTTGGCCCAGGCCAGCGGGATCGGCGCGAAGGCTTCGTTGACTTCATAGAGGTCGATGTCGCTGATCTTCATGCCCGCGCGTTTCAGCGCCTTGTCGGTGGCGTAGAGCGGCTCTTCCAGCATGATGACGGGATCGCCCGCCGTCACGGTGAAGCTGGCGATGCGGGCCAACGGCGTGAGGTTATATTCCTTCAGCGCCTTCTCTGAGACGACGAGCACAGCCGCTGCGCCGTCGGTGATCTGGCTGGAGGTCGCGGCGGTGATGACGCCGTCTTCGGCCAGCAATTTGACGCCCGCCATGCCTTCGGGCGAAGCGTCCCAGCGAATGCCTTCGTCTTTTACGTGCAGATCCGGCGTTCCGTCCGGCAAAGTGATTTTGACCGGCACGATTTCGGAATCGAATGCGCCGCTATTGGTGGCGGCGATCGCGCGCTTGTGGCTTTGCAGACCGAAGGCGTCGCAGTCTTCGCGGCTGAAGCCCCATTTGCGGGCGATCATATTGGCGCCGGTGAATTGCACAAAGTTTTCGACGCCATAGCGATCCTTGATGCGCTGGACCATCGGCGTCTGCCCGGGCTGGCTGGCGGAGCCCAGCGGCACGCGGCTCATGCTTTCGACGCCTGCCGCGATCACCACATCCTGCGTGCCGGACATGATGGCCTGCGCCGCAAATTGGACCGCCTGCTGCGAGGAGCCGCACTGGCGGTCGATGGTGACGGCGGGCACGCTGTCCGGCAGGCCGGAGGCGAACACCGCGAAACGGCCGATCTGGCGCGATTGCTCGCCGACCTGGCTTACGCAGCCCATGATGACGTCATCGATGGCGGTGGGCGGGATGTTTGTGCGGGCGACCACTTCATCCAGAACCAAAGCCGCCAATTCAACCGGCGGAACGCCCGAAAGCCGTCCGTTCTTGCGGCCGCCGGCGGTGCGCACTGCGGCGACGATATAGGCGTTGGTCATGAGTGAAGCTCCGTGAGCGCGCCTTCCCGGCGCTGGTTTTGGCGAACGCTAAATCATCGACTGGCATCCCGCCATTAAAATCGTACGATAGCGAACTTCTTTTGCGGGCTAGCGCAACATTTCGCGGGCTTGTTTGACTGGCCAGCCATGATCCAGCGGGCCATGGCCCTTACCGAGCCCTGGCGCGCGGCGAATGGCCTCCAGCACATAGGCGCGGGCTTCCTCGACGCTGTCGGGCAGGGTTTTGCCTTGCGCGATGAGCGAGGCGATGGCCGAGGCGAGGGTGCAGCCGGTGCCGTGCGTCGATGTGCTGACGATGCGCTTGGACTCGAAAAACAATTCTTCCTTTTCGGTGGCGAGCAGGTCCGTGATCACGTCGCCGCCGATATGCGCGCCCTTGATCAGCACGGCTTTGGCGCCGGCGCGTAAGAGGCGTTCCGCCGCGCGGCGCTGACCATCGAGATTCTCAACCGCGACCTTGGCGAGGCGTTCGGCTTCGGGCGCGTTGGGGGTGAGCAAAAAGGCTAGCGGCAGCAGTTCGGATTTCAGGGCTTCGATGGCGTCGTTCTGCAGAAGGGAGGCGCCGCCTTTGGCCACCATCACTGGGTCGATGATGGCGGGAATGCCTGAGGCGTGGCTGTGCAGCATCTCGGCGACCGCCAGGGTCATCGCCTTGTCGCCCAACATGCCGGTCTTGATGGCGTCTGCCCCGATATCGGCGAGGCAAACCCGGATCTGATCCCGCACCGCACTGACGGGCACGCCGACCACGCCATGCACGCCGGTGGTGTCTTGGATGGTGATGGCGGTGATGGCGGTCATCGCATAGCCGCCCATGGCCATGACGGATTTGATGTCGGCCTGGATGCCCGCCCCGCCGCCCGAATCTGAGCCAGCGGCGATCAAGACGCGGCCTAGGGGTTTGTTTTCCGGGGTTGATTTCTGGCTGGGCTGGTTCGGATCGCTCATGCCCAATTCATGCACCCCCTAATGCCGAAACGGAAGCGGCCTGCGCGCAAATGCGGGAAATTGAAGGGGCGCTCACAAAGAGGGGCGACGTCCGAAGCATGGGCCGGTAAGACAGGCCAAAGGGGAAAAGCATGCCGGCGCTCGCCATCGACGTAATTTCCGACGTGGTTTGCCCCTGGTGCTTCCTGGGCGGCGAATACCTTTTCGGCGCTTTGGCGCTTGTTCCCGGAATTCAAGCCGACATCCGTTGGCGGCCCTATCAATTGGCGCCGGACGTGCCGGGCGAGGGCATCCCCATGCCGGAATACATGAAGTCGCGCTTTGGCGACGATGCGACGCGCCTTTTGGAAATGCAAAACCAGCTGACCGCGCGCGGCACGCAGATCGGCATCAATTTCGATTTTCCGGCGATCAAGAAAATGCCCAACACGCTGGATGCGCACCGCCTGATCCTCTGGTCGGCGCAAGGCGGGCCGGTGCGGCAAGCCACCGTGGTCCGCGCTTTGTTCTCCGCTTATTTTGAGCAGGGGCTGGATATCGGCGATCTCGACGTCCTGACGGCGACCGCCGAAGAAAGCGGCCTGGATAAAAACGAAGCCGCCGCCTTCCTGCATAGCGGCGCCGGGGTTGAAAACGTGCTGGCGGAAATCCAGGCGGCGCACCGGCTCGGCGTCGAAGGCGTGCCGTTCTTTTTGATCAACGGAAAATACTCTGTCCACGGCGCGCAGCCGGCGGCGGCGCTCGCAAGCGCCTTTCGTCAGGTCATGGCGGAGGGGTGAGTTCCGCCTCTTCCAGCGTGGCGTTTCCGCAGCACCGCCGTCACACGCGCATCAGCGCAATCACTGGAAGCGTGTTCCTTGTTTTCTTTCTGCTCCTAAGCGCCGTGAATACCGGCGCGGCGCGCTGGGCGTGTTTGGCCGTCGCCGGCCTCAGCGCGTTTGCGACCGCGATGGGCGTTCGCCAGATGCTGGATCAAAGGCCGCTTCTCATCGTGGACAATCTGGGCCTGACCTATCGCAATTTCTCGCCGCAGCGCGTGCCGTGGTCCGAGATCGATGCGATGGCGGTTGTGCGCACGCACCGGCAATGGGTGCGGCTGACCAAGAGCGGCTACAAACATCAGCGCCAGGCCGACAGCATCCATTTTTCGGTGCGGGATTTATCGCGCTATCCGGGCGGCGCCGGGCGGATGATCGGCCGCAAGATGTTCGAACTGGCGAAGCTGCCGCCGATCGCCATTCAGACCTGGTTTCTGGAGGCGACCA
>JBEVJO010000076.1:0-3771 GCA_040510175.1 Caulobacterales bacterium | reverse complement strand
TGGTGGCGGAGCAAAAAGAAGTCACAGACCTCGCGTCCGACGTGAAACTGCTTGAGGTCCGATTCGCCAACAATGTGCGGCTGAACATTGTGCGGACGCCTTATGAGCGCGACACGGTGCGTGCCGTGGTTCGGGTCTGCTGCGGCGATCTCGACTTGGCCGCCAAGCCGGCGGGGTTCCCGACCTATCTGGAGTCGGTGTTTTCGCTGGGCGGATTGGAAAAGCACTCCGCCGACGAGTTGGAGCGCTTGAACGCCGGCCGCACCGCCGATTTCGATCTTTCGGTCGACGAAGACGCGTATGTCTTCTCCAGCGTCGTCATTCCGGCCGACCTTGAATGGCAGCTTCAGATTTGGGCTGCTGAACTGACCGCGCCCGGCTATCGCCCCGAGGCGCAGGCTATCTTCCAGAAGAATGTTGCCGTCTGGCTGGAAACCTTGGATGCAACGCCGCAATCAGTGCTGTCGCGCGACCTGGGCTCGATCCTGCGCGCCGGTGATCCCCGCTGGACCATTCCGGACCGCAGCGGTTTTGAAACCTTCAAATTGGAGGATGCGAAAACAACTTTGGCCAAGCCGTTGGCCGCCGGGGCGCTGGAAATATCCCTAGTCGGTGATGTCGACGAGGCGCGGGCGATTGAACTGGTCGCCAAGACCTTCGGCGCTCTGCCGCCGCGCGATGCAGCGCCGCAGCCGCTCGGTAGAACCGATGACGTGGCAAAACCGGATTTCCATGGCACAGACGCCCTGACCCATGCGGGCGCCAAAAATCGCGCCGCCTCGGTTGTCGCCTGGGATGTCGGCGACTTTCCCACAGACACCGCGCGCGGACGGAAGCTGCGCATTCTGTCGGCGATCATGGATCTCAAGCTGACCGAAGAATTGCGCGAGCGTCTGGGGGACACCTATTCGCCGTCGGTCGATGTGGATCAATCCGAGGTCTACAAAGGCGTCGGCGTTTTGAAGGTCACCATTGATCTGGAGCCCGACAAGATTCGTATCTTCTACGAAGAACTCGGACAAATCGTCTCAGCAATGGCGGCGGGCAAGATTAGCGACGACGAATTCCTGCGCGCGACCCGACCCATTATTGAGGGCCTGACGAAAAGCGAAGAGAACAATGAATACTGGCTGCGCGTTGCCGACTCCGCGCAAACGCGGCCGGAAACGCTGGATTGGCATCGCTCGCGCAAGAAAGATTACGAACAAGCAACTCTCGCTCAGATAAAAGTTCTGGCAAAGACGATGTTTAAAGATTCACGGTCTTTACGGATTGAAGTTCGGCCTCAGGCCGAGTAGTCATTGGTGGAATTTCCATCACCTTAAAATTTGAATGGTTCGTTAGGCAGTTCGGAGAGTTTTCCGGGTTAAGCCTGTGCATGAACTTTGCAAATTGACTGGCATTGTGTGCGCGGCGTTGGCCTTTGCCCCCGTTTGGAGCAAAGCTGCGCAAGCAGCATGGTTAATATTCGGGGAAGAATAGACCGATGCGTATCGAAGTGGTGCGTCCCAGAGACCTTGGTGACGCTGAAATCGCGCGTTGGCAGACTTTGCAATCCGCGGACGCGGAGACGCGGTCGCCTTTCTTGTCGCCCGGCTGGGCGAAAATCGTGGATTCCGTGCGTCCCGATATTCGGGTCGCTGTGATCGAAGACGCTGGCCGCATCGTCGGCTTCTTCCCGGCGCAAAGAACGTCGCGCTTTGCGGCCATGGGATGCGGAACGCCATTGTGTGATTACGAAGGCGTCGTTGGCGAACCAAATCTGAATGTAAATCCGGTGGCGCTTGCGCGCGCCCTGCGGGTCGACCGGATCGATTTCGCTTTCGTCCCGACGAAGCAACACAACTTCGCGCAGCTCTCCAAGGAGACCGTGGTTTCCCACGTCCTGGATCTGAGCGGCGGCATCGGCGCTTTTTTCGAACAGCGTAAGAAAGAAGGCAGCTCGACCTTCCGCGACGCGCCCAAAAAGCGCCGCCGGATGCAACGTGAACTCGGTGAAGTTCGGTTTGAACCGCGCATCAAGAATGCAGCGGCGTTCGAGCAAATGCTGGCGTGGAAGCGGGCGCAAACCGAGCGCACCGGGCAACCCGACATTTACGGCCGCAAATGGGTTCGCGAAGTTCTCGATCGGGTCTTTGCCTCCGACAGCCCGGATTGCAACGGCTATTTCATGTCGCTTTACGCTGGCGACAGGCTGATCGGCGCGATGCTTAATTTAGGCTCCCAAGAGGTCGCGCATGCCTGGATTACGGCCTACGATTCAACGCTGGAGCAATATTCGCCTGGTTTGGTGATGTGGATGGATTTCCTCCAGGACGCTGGGGCTCAGGGCTACAAGGAACTGGATTACGGCGCGGGCGACTACCGCTTCAAGGTGGCGACAGCGAACGTGCAGCGGCCCTTGATGAACGGCTTTGCGGCCCGCCCATCCATGGCGGCCGTGGTGCGCGGGGCGGAGTATGCCATACGCAAGAAGCTCGAAAGCCAGGACTTTGGCAAATGGTCCGCCATGCCGGGCAAAGCCATGCGACGCCTGGATGTCATGCGGGGCTTGGGCGTCTTTTCACCTTCTCTGAAATAGCCTGCAGCCAATCCCCCCGCCAAAACGCGTCATTGCGGCGCCTTTTGTCGATTAGGCTGGAAATCGTTAAAGGGGTTAGGTTTAAAGGCGCGTCGTTATCGCGCCTTTGCCTTAACCACCGGAATTTTCATGCCTATCAGATTTGAAGACATCACCCAGGCCCAATCCCGTTTGCGGGGCCAGATCGAGCGCACGCCGATGCGCCGTTCCCGGACGTTGTCTGAAGTCACGGGCGCGGACGTATGGGTGAAGTTCGAAAATCTTCAGTTCACGGCCGCCTATAAAGAACGCGGCGCGCTGAACAAGCTCATGCAGCTGACGGATTCGGAAAAGAAGCGCGGTGTGATCGCGGCTTCGGCCGGCAACCATGCGCAAGGGCTTGCCTATCACGGCGCCCGGATGGGCGTACCGGTCACAATCGTGATGCCGCGCACGACACCGTTCGTGAAGGTCGAGCAAACGCGCTTTCTCGGCGCCAAGGTGGTGCTTGAGGGCGAAGGCTTCGACGACGCCTCCGTGCATGCACAGAAATTGCGCGACGAACTCGATCTCGTGTTCGTCTATCCGTTCAACGACGTGGATGTGATCGCCGGCCAAGGCACGATCGCGCTGGAAATGCTCGAAGACGTTCCAGATCTGGAAGTCTTGCCGATTCCGATCGGCGGCGCCGGGCTGATCGCCGGCATGGCGACAGCCGCCAAGCATTTGAACCCAAAGATACAGATCATCGGCGCGGAACCTGCGATGTATCCGTCCTTCACCATGCGTATGCGGGGCGGGAACAGTCCTGTTGGCGGTGGGCAGACGATCGCCGAGGGCATCGCCGTCAAATCCGTGGGCGATCTCAGCTTTTCGATCGCCCGGCCGCTGGTCGACGAAGTCCTGTTGATCGAAGAGCCATATTTCGAGCGCGCCATCGCGCTTTACACGAATATCGAAAAAACCGTCGCCGAGGGGGCGGGCGCGGCGTCGCTTGCGGCGCTTCTGGCCTATCCGGAGAAATTCAAAGGCAAGAAGTGCGGCCTGGTGCTGACCGGCGGAAATATCGATACCCGCCTTTTGACATCGGTGCTGACGCGGGCGCTCGTGCGCGAAGAGCGCATCGTGTCGCTGCGCCTGATCGGCGACGACCGGCCGGGTCTCTTGGCGACGGTCTCGACCCTGATGGGCCAGCACGGCGCCAATATCAT
>JBEVJO010000075.1:0-3371 GCA_040510175.1 Caulobacterales bacterium | reverse complement strand
CGTGCAGGACCGGACGAACCGTGCGCTGGGCGCCAGCGCCAAAGCGGATGGCCAGACCTCCGCGGTGCAGGCCAGCAATCAGATGCTCGGCATTCTGTCGCAGCAGCTCGCCGAAATGCAGGCTTTGCAGATCGCGCAATCGCGCGCACTGGCGCAGGAGCGTTTAGAGCGCGCCGCTACGCAAGCCCGCGCCAGCGAAATCCGCCGTCAGGCGTTTCCAACCGACCGGCCCTATGACGCGCCACCCGCGCGCTCCGCCTTTTAAGGTCAAGGCGATGGAACAAGGCGCCATCAATCGATTTCTCGACCGCTTTTTAGGCCTGGCCGATTCCGGGTTTGGGCTGATCCAAGGCGATGTCGGCTTTGTGCTGAATGCGCTCATTGTTATTTCCATGGTGTTGGCGGGCGCGCAATGGATCTTGGCCGGCGAAGCGCCGATGACTCCGTTCTTTCGAAAAGTCCTGTTTGTCGGACTGTTCGCCTTCCTCGTGAACAACTGGGAGATGGTGGCGACCGCCATCAACGAATCCGGCGCGCTCCTAGGCCTGCGGGCTGGCGGATCGAGTCTGACTTTACAAGATTTGCATGATCCTTCGCGCGTCGCCGGCATCGGCGAGGCGCTGTTCGGGCGCACCATCGCGCTCGGCGAAGGCATGAACATCATCACCGACTTTCCGACGCTGGCCACGATCTTCGTGTCGGCCATTCTCATTGCGATGGCGTTCTTCGTCTTAGCGCTGCAGGTCTTCGTCGCTCTGATCGCCTTTAAGCTCGGCAGCCTCGCCGCCTTCATCGCTTTGCCGTGGGGCGTTTTTTCCGGGACCGCTTGGGTGGCGGAGCGCCCCTTAGGTTGGGTCGCGACCAGCGCCGTCCGACTCTTTTTGTTGGCGTTCGTGGTCAGCGTCTCGGTGACCTTTGTCGAAGGATTGCCCGCCGAGCTCTCGATGGAGGATGGCGGCGTTCTCGACATCCTGCTTTTCGCCTGCACCATTCTAGCGCTGTCTTGGCTGGCGACCGCCCTTGCCTCCGAAGTGATGCAAGGTTCGCCCAGTCTTTCCGGCGCGCAACCGGCGCAAGCAGCGGCCGGCGGCGCCGCAACGATGGTGGGCGCCGCGGTCACCACCCGTATGCTGACGAGCGGCGGCGGCGCACACGGTAGGCCCGCAAATTCCAATTTCCGCGGACGCGGAGGAACACGCCCTCCAAGCCCGACCTCGCCAAGTGGCCCCACGAGCCCCTCGGGTGCGGGCGGCACAGGCGCCGTCAAACCCGCCCCTCCCAATTACGGGGCCATGAGCCCCAAACCACGCATCAGGAGCTGATCATGGGCTTTCCATTTCGTTCGCCCCCAAAATCCTACGCGCCGGAAGCGGCCGCAACGCCCTATCAACGCGCGCAGCAGGCCTGGGACAACCGCATGGGCGCGGCGATGCACGCCGCCAATGGCTGGCGCGCCGGCGCCATGGTTGCCTCCGGATTGGCGCTGCTCTTAGGCGCGGGACTTGTCACGCTCTCGCTGCAAAGCCGCACCTACGTCCATGTCGTGGAGGTGTCGCCCGAAGGCAGCGTCTTGTCGGTGCGGCCGGCGCAGCCGGACTACTCACCCACAGACGCGCAGGTTAGTTACTTCCTGGGCCAATTCGTTCGGCTGATCCGGGCGGCGCCCGCCGACCCCATCGTGCTGCGTGAGAATTGGCTCGAAGCTTATCATTATCTGACGCCAAAGGCCGCGACTGCGTTGAACGATGCGGCGCGCATCGACAATCCGTTTGCGCCGGGCGCACGCGAAAGCCGCTCGGTGCATGTTCGCTCGATCGTGCAGCGCTCGGAAAAATCCTGGCAGGTCAGCTGGACAGAATCCATTGCGAGTCCCGGCTCGGCGACGTCCGCGCAAATCCTTTATACGGGCCTCTTCAGCATCGCCGTGCATGCGCCGAAAAACGCCGATGCCCTGACGAAAAACCCTCTGGGCATTTTCATCACCGATTTTTCCTTCTCGCCGGACGCGTCTTCGGACGCTTCAAAGGAGATCGTTCGATGAAACCTCTTATCATGAGCGCGCTCGCCGCGGCGGCGATGGGATCTTACGCCCACGCGAAACCGGTCAAAGCCATCCCATCCGCCGCTATGCCGGTTTCATCCGCTGGCGCGCTTGCAGCAGCCAACGACAATGCGCGGCGCAAGCCCAGCCCTGAGAATTTCGTCGATGCGGCGCAGATCTATGATTATGCGCCAGGCGCCATATTCGAACTCTATGCCACGCCGGAATTTCTATCGACGATCCTGCTGGAAGACGGCGAGACCCTGCAGACCAGCGCCGCCGGCGATACCGCGCGTTGGATGGTCGAAGCCGTCTCCGCCGCCGGCGCCAAGGATACGCGCACGCTGATCATGGTGAAGCCGGTCAAGCCAGGGCTTCGCACCAATATCGTTCTGGTGACAGACCGGCGCACCTATCTGATCGAAGCCATATCGGTGGCCAATACAAACGCTCAGGAGCGCGCTTATTCGGCGCAGATCGCTTGGCGCTATACCGGGCGCAGCGATCGTCCGCTGGGCGCCGCGCGCGTGCCGCTCGATGCGCTGAACTTCGACTATGCCATCACAGCCGTGCGCGGCAAACCGCGCTGGCGCCCAGCGCGCGTCTTCAATGACGGCCTGCGCACATATATCGAGTTTGCGCCGTCGATCATCACAACGGATGCGCCGCCGCTCTTTGTCATCAGCGATGAAGGCGCCGAGCTCGTCAATTACCGCGTCTCGGACAATCGCTATGTCGTCGATCAATTGTTTGACAAAGCCGAGCTGCGTCTTGGCGACAAGCGACCGCAAGTGGTGCGCATCGAACGTCTGAAGAAAAAGGGAGAAAAAAGATGAGCGCAGCTCCCGAACCAGCCGCGAACGACCACACTGCGTCAAGTCCAAAGGTGAAAGTCTTTGCGCCGCCCAATATGTCCATTCGCAGCCAGGCCCCGAAGGCGCGCGGCCTTCCATCGCGAAAAATGCTTTTGACGGGCGCCCTGATCTTAGGCGGCATGGTGGCTTTCGCGTTCACGACCGGACTTTCGCACAAGGACCGTATATATGCCGAGGCCAATGATAAGACGTTTCAAACCGCCATCCCACCGGCGGAGGTGCGCGGCGCGCCGAACGACTATGCCCAAATTGATCTGACGCAGGAGAGCCCAGACGATTTGGCGTTGAACGCAGAAGCAGACGCGTATCCCGATATGAGCGATGCGGGCGTCGTCCCCAAAAGCCCGCCCCCCGCTTCGCTGGCCGGCGGTCCGCGCTATGCACCCCCCTTTGATCGCGAAGATGACAAGAACGAGGAGGCAGTGCGGCGCGCGCCAATTCTCTTTAGCGGCCCA
>JBEVJO010000074.1:0-8993 GCA_040510175.1 Caulobacterales bacterium | reverse complement strand
GAGCGTTCCGTTCTGATTTCCACTCATGGGACCGGCACCCCACTGAATGACAAAAACGAGACCGACGCGATTCGCGCGGTGTTCGGCGACCGTTACAAAGATCATCCAGTGATTGCCACGAAGAGTGCCCACGGCCACCTGATCGGCGCCGCGACGGCGCTCCAGGCGGCGCTGGGCTTGTGTGCGTTGCGGGATAAAGTCGCGCCGCCGATCCTGAACTATTTGGGCCCCGACCCGGATTGCGACCTCAATTTGGTGCTGGGAGAGGCGCGGCCCATTGATTGCACCGCGCTTATGGTCAACGCCTTTGCGTTCGGCGGTTTAAACGCGACAATCGTTTTTCGCCCGACTTAGGAACGCGCTCCGTAAAGACACTCTTTAGCTTGTCTAATATTCTTAGCGGTGCATCGATCGCGCGGATTTTCCCCTAACCAATTGCCCAATCCTCGAACAATCCGATGTTATCTAACGATAGAGGCAACTATTGCGCCCGCTGAGGTCGCTGCCGTGACAAGCTTAGCGGGTCTAGCATTCATGGACGAGATGGTGCATATGCGAACTTTATTTGCTCTGGGCGTAATGATGGGGCTCACGCCTTTCGGGGTGGCCAATGCGAGTCTTTGACGGCGGCTGCTTGAGCGCCAAATATTCCGTGGTTCTGGCGCATCTTGATCGCGGGAAAAAGGCAGTTCGCCTTGCGTCCGCCCAGGGTATGACTAGGTTAGGAACAACATTACGCCGACGTTAGATCGGCGACAGGGAGTAACGAGGTTGAAGCCTACAGATATCGGGCGGCCCGACTATTTTCACAAGGTCGTTGATTGCCAATGGGCGTGTCCTGCTCATACGCCGGTCCCAGAATATATACGTCTTATTGCAGCGCAGCGGTATTCCGATGCGTTCATGATCAACTGGAAGTCCAACGTGTTTCCAGGGATTTTAGGGCGCACATGCGATCGTCCTTGCGAACCGGCGTGTCGCCGTGGACGCGTTGAAGAAGAGCCTGTTGCAATTTGCCGGTTGAAACGCGTTGCCGCCGACAACAGAGGCGATGTCGATGCGTTGATGCCGTTACCAGCAGTGAAAAAGAATGGCCGCCGAGTCGCCTGCATCGGCGCCGGTCCTGCATCGCTTACCGTAGCGCGAGATCTCGCGCTCATCGGGTACGAAGTTCATGTTTACGACGGGGATGCCAAAGCCGGCGGCATGATCCGGACGCAGATTCCCCGCTTCCGGTTGCCAGAAAGCGTGATCGACGAAGAAGTCGCCTTCATTACCCGGCTAGAGCCTGTGATGCACTTGGGCAAGCGCGTCGATAGCTTGAAGAAGTTTCTCGCTGAAAAATGGGATTCGGTTTTCATCGGCACGGGCGCGCCGCGCGGCCGTGATCTTGATCTTCCTGGCCGTCAGGAAGCCGCCGCCAATATCCACATCGGCATCGATTGGCTGTCCAGCGTTTCGTTCGAACATATCGGCCAGAGTGGAAGGCGCGTGATCGTGCTCGGCGGCGGCAATACCGCACTGGATTGCTGCCGCACCTCGCGCCGCCTTGGCGGCGATGACGTGAAGGTGATCGTGCGGTCGGGTTATGAAGAGATGAAGGCGAGCCCCTGGGAAAAGGAAGACGCCATCCACGAAGGCATTCCGATCCTCAACTTCCTCGTGCCGAAGGAATTTACGCACGCGAATGGAAAACTCACCGGTGTTGTCTTCGAAAAAGTGAAGGCGGAATACGACGCCAAAGGCCGGCGCAAGCTTGTATCGAGCGGCGAGCCTGACCAGCATTTTGAATGCGACGACGTTTTGATTGCCGTCGGCCAGGAAAACTCTTTCCCGTTCATCGAACGCGATCTCGGTATGGAATTCGATGAATGGGGCATGCCCGTCGTCGATCCCATAACCTTCCAGTCGACATTGCCGAACGTATTCTTCGGCGGCGACGCGGCGTTTGGTCCGAAAAACATTATTTGGGCGGTCGCGCATGGCCATGACGCCGCTGTGTCGATTGATTTATTTTTAAATGACCAGGATTTGCATGAGCGGCCGGCCCCAGGGGTGGCGATGCATAGCCAGAAAATGGGCATCCATGAATGGAGCTATGACAACGACATTTCTCTCGCCTTGCGCAACAAGGTGCCGCATGTCGAAGCCGCCATTGCGCTGAAAAATGTGACGATCGAGGTCGAAAAAGGCTTCGACCCTCTCTTGGGCTTCAACGAGGCGCAGCGCTGTTTGAACTGCGACGTGCAGACGGTGTTCAGCGCCAAGCAATGTATTGAATGCGACGCTTGCGTCGACATTTGTCCGATGGACTGCATCACATTCACAGCGGATGGCGAGGAGGGCGATCTTCGCTTGCGCCTGAGTGCGCCCGCGAAGGATGAAACGCAAGATCTGTACGTGGCGGACGGGCTGCCGACGGGGCGGGTTATGGTTAAGGACGAAGACGTCTGCCTGCACTGCGGGTTATGCGCCGAACGCTGCCCAACAGGGGCTTGGGACATGCAAAAATTCTATCTGGAAGTGACCCACGCGGGAGGCGGCGCATGCCACAGCCGCTGAGCGCGACGAACGATTTCGTCGTCAAATTCGCGAACGTAAACGGCTCTGGATCAGCATCCGCCAATGGCCTTTTCGCCAAGGCGGTGTTGCGCATGGGCGTGCCTATCGCGGCGCGCAACATTTTCCCGTCGAACATTCAAGGTTTGCCGACTTGGTATGAAGTCCGCGTCAGCGGCGAAGGCTGGATCGGCCGCCGTGGTGGCGTGGACCTGATGGTGGCCATGAACCCGCAGACTTGGGATGCCGATGTGCAATCCATCGAGCCGGGTGGTTACCTTTTTTACGATAACTCAAAACCGCTTCCAGCGGATAAGTTTCGCGCCGACATCAATATTATCGGCGCGCCGCTGAGCGAGATTTGCGCGGCCGCGTTTCCCGATCCAAAGCAGCGTCAATTGCTCAAGAACATCGCGTATGTCGGCGTCCTGTCGCATTTGATCGGCCTGGACCTTGAGGTGATCAAGGCGCTGATCAACGAAGAGTTCGGCGATAAGCCGAAGCTCATTGCAGGCAATATGAAGGCGCTGCAATTGGGCTTGGACTATGCGGCCAAGAATTTGGCGCCGCTGGGCCTGCAGTTGGCCCATTCCGACAAAGTGGGCGATCGCATTTTTGTCGACGGCAACACCGCTGCGGGCTTGGGCGCTGTCTATGGTGGCGCGACGGTCTGCGCCTGGTATCCCATCACGCCATCGACATCTCTTGCCGAAGCATTCGAGAAATATTGCGGCAAGCTGCGCACGGATACTGAAACGGGTGAGAAGAAATACGCGATCGTCCAGGCCGAAGATGAAATCGCATCGATAGGTATGGTGCTTGGCGCGGGATGGGCCGGCGCACGTGCCTTCACCTGCACCTCCGGACCCGGCATTTCGTTGATGAACGAATTCGTTGGGTTGTCGTATTTTGCGGAAATTCCAGCGGTGATTTTCGACGTTCAGCGCGGCGGTCCATCCACGGGCATGCCGACCCGCACCCAACAATCGGATTTAATCGCCGCAGCCTATGCGAGCCACGGCGACACCAAGCATGTTTTGCTGTTCCCTGGCGACCCCACCGAGTGTTTCGACATGGCGGCGCAGGCGTTTGATTTGGCGGATCGCTTGCAGACCACGATTTTCGTCATGCTCGAACTCGATGTCGGCATGCAGGACTGGCTGACCAAACCATTTGCCTGGGATCCAAACCGAAAACTCGATCGCGGCAAGGTGCTCTCTTACGAAGACTTGGAAGCGGGTAAAGAATTTGGCCGCTATCTGGATGTCGATGGCGACGGCGCGACCTACCGCACTTATCCTGGCACCCACCCGACGCGCGGCGCGTACTTCACACGGGGCACCAGCCGCGACCGTTATGCGCGCTACAGCGAAGAAGGCAGCGTCTACATCGACAATATGCAAAGGCTGCTGCGCAAATGGGAGACAGCGCGCGGTCTGGTTCCCGCGCCGGTGCACAAATATGCCAGCCGTCGCACGCCGGACGGCGTGATCTATTTTGGCTCTACTACCCCTGCGATGGAAGAAGCGCTTGCAGCGCTAGAAAAAGAGGGCGTGCATCTCGATGCCTTGCGCGTCCGCAGCTTTCCCTTCGCGCAAGAGGTCTTCGATTTTATCCGCGACCACGAGCAAGTGTTCGTGGTGGAGCAAAACCGCGATGCGCAGTTAAAGTCGTTGCTGGTGAACGAAGGCGAGCTCGATCCGGCGCGTCTAGTGTCGATCTTGCATTATGATGGTACGCCGATTACGGCGCGCTTCGTTACGCGAGAGATCAGCGAAAAACTAAAAGCGGGGCAGTCCATCCTGCGGGAGCGCGCGCAATGACTTATATTACAAAGCCACGCCTGCATCACCCCGCGCTGGAACGGAATGCGCTAGGATTTACGCGCCGCGATTACGAAGGCAATGTTTCAACCCTCTGTGCGGGATGCGGGCACGATTCAATCAGCGCCTCAATTATTCAGGCCTGTTTCGAATTGGATATTGAGCCACATCGTTTGGCGAAGTTTTCAGGCATCGGCTGTTCCTCCAAGACACCAGATTATTTTGTTCGGCCTGCGCACGGATTTAACACGGTGCACGGACGCATGCCGTCGGTACTGACGGGAGCACATCTCGCCGCTCGTGACATGATTTATCTTGGCGTGTCCGGCGATGGCGATTCGGCATCGATCGGCCTTGGGCAATTCGCGCACGCTATCCGGCGCGGCGTCAATATGACTTACATCGTCGAGAATAACGGTGTGTACGGACTCACTAAAGGCCAGTTCTCCGCGACGTCCGATAAAGGGTCAAAGGCCAAGAAGGGCTTAGAGAATCGCGATTCTGCAATCGATCTTGTGATGCTCGCGATGCAATTGGGCGCAACTTATATCGGGCGGAGTTTTTCGGGCGACAAGACGCAACTTGTCCCGTTGATCATGGGCGCGTTGAGCCATCAGGGCACGGCGTTCATTGATGTGCTTTCGCCATGCGTGGCCTTCAACAATCATGTCGGTTCGACCAAAAGCTTTGATTATGTGCGCGCGCATAACGAATCCGTGAACCGGCTTGACGTTATCCTGCCGCGTGCACCGATTGAAGCCGAATATGCGCCGGGCGAGATGAAGGAAGTGCGACAGCACGACGGTTCCATCCTTCGCTTGCGGAAGATCGATGCTGATTACGATCCATCCGACCGTAATTCCGCGCTGGCGTACCTTTCGCGCAAGGCGGCGGAGCGCGAGATCGTTACGGGGCTGCTTTTCGTCGAACCTGACTCCGAGACATTGCATGACTCGCTCGGCACTATCGAAACGCCGCTGAATAAACTCAATGACGCGGATATTATCCCAAGCGTGGCCGCTCTGGATGCAATCAATTCCGGCTTCCGCTGAAACCTGAGTGGGCGCGGACATCGGTTCTGCCAGATAAGGTTGGCGCAGTACGGCCCTTGGTCTAAGCCTAAGCGCGACCATATGGGAGGCCGCCGTGCACTTGCTTTCAAATAGCCAAACTCGGCGTCGTTCTCCGCTACTATTGAGCCTTGCCCTCGCTTGCATGCTGAGTGCATGCGCGACAACTGGCCAGAAGCCGACGGTTCAACAAGAACCTAGACCGCCAAAGCTGGCGCTGAAGGCGGCGAGTTTCAGTGATCTCAAAGGCTGGTCGCAAATTGATGCGGGGCCGGCGCTCGCTGCGTTGCAACGGTCTTGCAAGGTTGCTGCGCAGCGTGCGCCAGAAGCGCCATTTTCGGCTTCGGCGAAATATGGCGGCAAGGTTGAAGATTGGATGCCGGCTTGCGCCGGCGCCATGACGACGACGCCAGCAGATGCGCGTAATTTCTTTGAGCGTAATTTTCAGCCTTATGAAGTGACAGACGAAGGCGACGGACAGAACAAAATCACGGGCTATTATGAGCCCGTCATCCAAGCCCGTAAAAGCGCTGAGGCCGGCTTTGAAGAGCCCATTTATGGGCGTCCGAACGATCTGCTTCAGATCGACCTCGGACAATTCGCAAAGGCCTATAACTCAGGCCCTGACACCAATTTGAAGGGAACGATCTGGGGGCGAGTGGACGGGAAAAAGGTCGTGCCATATCCAGCCCGCGGTCAAAGGAGTGCAGATAGCGCCAGTATCCTTGCCTATGCTCATCCCGCCGACGTCTATGATCTACAGGTGCAGGGTTCGGCGCGTTTGGTGTTTCCCGATGGGCCGCCAATGCGCGCCGGCTATGCTGCGGCAAACGGCTGGAGATGGAATTCCGTCTATAAAGTGCTTCGTGATCGCAACCAGATTCCAGCGGACCAACTCAACAAGCCCACTGTCAAAGCGTGGATGGATCAGTCGGGACCTGCCGCCACGCGTGAAGTTCTGAATCAGGATCCAAGCGAAGTATTTTTTACGGTCGAAGCAATTCCTGACCCGGCCGTCGGCCCCAAAGGCGCCCAAGGTATCCCGCTGACGCCGCAGGGAAGTATGGCGATTGACCCGAGCTTCCATCCGTATGGCGCTGTGATTTTTGTGGACGGGGAGGGGCCGGATGCTTTGGGACAGCCTGGACCGTTCAAGCGTTTGGCCATTGCACAAGATACGGGCGGGGCAATCCGCCGGGGGCCGCTGCGCGGCGACTTTTTCTTTGGCTCCGGTGATGACGCGGGAAAACTTGCGCAAAAAATGAATGCGCTCGCCAAAATGTGGACGCTTCTGCCGTCGGCCAACGCGGCGCTCCAAATCGATTAAATTTCACAGTTTTTGATTCACCAGACTTTAATCTGTTCAATCCGAGCGTCCATCATTGTGGCGTTTGAGCCACAAGTTGCGAATTTGCGCAGAACGCACGCTGGGATTTCGGAACGAATCCGGTCGCCTAGTCGATTATAGTGTTGTATCGGGGAACGGACTCGCTTCCCGGGTATGTCGAGCTTTGGTTGGCGTATGGCTCTCCCAGTTGCGCAGCCAAAAACAGAGGGGATTTCGATGAAGAAGGCGTTTATTTACGCGTCGGCGGCGGTGGCGTTACTCGCTCCGGCTGCGGCATTTGCCGAAGAAGGCTGGTACGGCACCCTAGGGGGTGGATATTCCTGGCATGGCAGCTTGGACGTTGATTCGCCGAGCGATGTAGGCGCGCTCCCAAGTTCTGATCGCGATTTAGACGATGATTGGATGGGCTTCGGCGGCATCGGTTACGGCTTTGGCAACGGCTGGCGCCTGGAAGGCGAATACGCCTATCGTGACAACGATTTGGACGATGGTGGATTGTATTCTGCGGGAGCCACCGCGCAAACGCTGATGGCGAACCTGCTCTATGATTTCAATATGGGTGCCATCAAGCCGTATGTCGGTCTCGGCCTCGGCGCTTTGAAAGTTGACGCTGGCGAACTTGGCGTTACCGCAGCGCCGCTGGCCGCGGGCTTCACCACTGATGACGTTGCGCTTGGCGCGCAAGGCTTGGTCGGTGTGGGCTTCCAAGTGAACCCCCAACTCGTATTCGACATTGGTTATCGCTACCTGACCAATGTAACCGACTTGAGCTTCCACGCGCGCAATGACGTCGGCCTAGTGCCTGTCGCAGGCAAGTACGATGCCGATTACAGCCATGGCGCTGTTACTGCGGCCCTGCGCTGGCAGTTTGCGGCTCCTGCCGCGGCTGCTGCGCCTCCGCCGCCTCCGCCACCTCCACCGCCGCCTGTGGTTGAACCCGTTGCACAAAGCTGCCCAACGGCGCAGTTCGTTGTGTACTTCGAATTTAACAAGTCGAACCTCACGCCAGAAGCCAGTGCTGTGCTCGATCGCGCCGTCTCCGACGCTGCGAAGTGCAATTACAGTTCGGTGAAGGTATCCGGTAACACCGACTTGTCTGGTTCGCCGCAATACAACGAAGGTCTGTCGGCTTCCCGCGCGCAAGTCGTGGCGGACGGTCTGACCGCTCGTGGCGTTGGCGCTAGCCTGATCAGCACCGAGGCTTTGGGTGAATCGAAGCCAGCTGTTGCTACTCCAGATGGCGTCAAAGAACCTTTGAACCGCCGGACCGAAGTCGTCATCACGTTCCAATAAAGAACGCAACGACGAAGCGATTTGAAGCCCCGGAGCTTACGCTCCGGGGTTTTTCTTTGCGGGCGGCATATCGAACGGCCACAAGAAAAAAGCCCCAGAGAGATCTCTGGGGCTTTTCCAAGCTTGGTAATTTGGACTTGGACTACTCGTCGCCGGCGGGTTGTTCGCTGAGGATCGAGTTTTCCAGCAGGTCGGCGTTTTGCTGTTCGGTGAAAGCCCGATCCGCTTCCAATTGTGCTGCGATGACGTTCTCGCCGCGCGCTTGGCGATCGGCTTCATCAGCGCTGCGCGCAACGTTGACGGTTACCGTGACGACGACTTCAGGGTGCAGGCGCACTTTGATTGAATGGAGCCCCAGGTTTTTGATGGGCACATTCAGTGCGACTTGTGCACGATCCACTTTGAACTTTGCTTCCACAGCAGCGTCAGCGATGTCTCGCGCCGAGACCGAACCGTAGAGCTGGCCGGATTCGCCGGCTTGGCGGATCAGCACGAACGATTGACCGTCGAGCTTTTCAGCAACGCCGCCTGCGGCCGCACGCGCTTGCGCGTTGCGGGCTTCGATTTCGGCGCGCTGCAATTCGAACAGCTTCATATTGGCGTCGGTAGCGCGCAGAGCTTTGCTTTGCGGCAAAAGAAAATTGCGTGCGAAACCAGGGCGAACGGCGACGACATCGCCAATGGAGCCGAGGCTATCTACGCGTTCAAGCAGTACGACCTTCATGATGGCGTCCTCACTGCACGTGATAAGGGAGAAGCGCGAGGATGCGCGCGCGCTTAATGGCGCGGGCAAGTTCACGTTGCTTCTTGGCGGAAACGGCGGTGATGCGGGCTGGTACGATTTTGCCTTTTTCAGAGACGAAACGCTGCAGCAGCTTGACGTCCTTGTAGTCGATCTTC
>JBEVJO010000073.1:0-4688 GCA_040510175.1 Caulobacterales bacterium | reverse complement strand
CCGACAGCGACATGACGTTTTGCAGCAGCGCAGAACGCGATCTCGTCAAGAAACGCTTATTTTGCGCGAAAAATCAGCCTGGCGGCGCGTTATAAAAAACTCAAAAAAACGCGGAGCGCCCGTAGGCGTTCCCAAAGGCAACATTAAATCGCTGCCCTGGTTAACACCTTGAATCTGCAAGTGTGTCCGATGTGTCACACGCCGCCTTGAAGCGTCTTTGAGAGCGGAACCCCCTGATCCCGCAAACGTAGTGCAACGGGGCGCAGCGCGGCGTCCAGCCATTCTGGCGGGGCTCGCGCTGACAAAATCAGAGGATGACTATGAAACAAGGTTCTGTGTTCTTGAGCGTGAAAACGTTGTCGGTGCTCGGTGCAAGCGCTGCTTGCTTGGGCTTTGCCGGAACGGCCTCCGCGCAAAATTGGGGCGCCGAAGGGCCAGCTTCCAAATTGGGGCCGTATGTCGAAGCCGGCGCGACCTATCACGGCTTTGAAGGCTCGAACGGCGTCAACAATCACGCTTGGGCGCCAACCGCGCGGGCGGGCATTCGACTGCTGCCGATGCTGTCAGTGGAAGCCGAAGCCGGCTTTGGCGTTGATGGCGGGAATTTCGACTTCCAAGGGAGCGAAGACGATTTCAATCTCGACGACAACAATGACGGCGACGTGGCCGACATCATCAATGCGCCGGGCGATTTCGGTCTGAACTATATGCTGGGCGCCTACGGCAAATTGTCGTTCCCGGTGACGCCGCAATTCGAAGTGTTCGGCCGCGCCGGCTATGCCTTCGCTGACGTGGACTCCAAAGTTGTCACGCCGGGCGGCGGCGAGATCAAGTTGGGCAGTTCTGAAGACGGACCAAGCTTCGGCGCTGGTCTGGCCTATCACCTGAGCGACAACAGCGCGATCCGCGCTGACTACACCTATACGGACTTCGACTTCGCCGAAGATAATGCGGTTGGCTTGGTTTATCAGATCAAGTTTTAAGCGTATCGAACAACTGAAGAATTGGGGGCTGGCCGAAACGCCGGCCCCTTTTTTCTGCCGTCACTTCAATCTGTTTAGCTGCGTTATGTCTTGCCGCAACTTTGCAGCCGGCCCAGATTAGTTATCCCCCACGCAATGGCTCTTAAGGAGATCACGCATGAAAATCGAACGCAAAGGCAGCGCCGCATGGTCCGGCGGCCTGAAGGACGGCAAAGGCGCAATCTCTACTGAAAGTGGGGCGCTCTCGAATTATCCTTATGGATTTGCCGCGCGCTTCGAAGGCCAGAAGGGCTCCAACCCCGAAGAGCTAATCGCCGCCGCACATGCTTCGTGCTTCACCATGGCGTTGTCGCTGGCGCTCGGCGAAGCTGGTTTCACTGCCGACAAAATGGAAACCAGCGCCAAGGTTACCTTGGAGAAACTCGACAGCGGTTTTGCCGTCACCGCCAGCGCGCTTAGCCTGTCGGCGAAAATTCCGAATATCGATGATGCGAAGTTCCAGGAAATCGCGGCGGGCGCCAAAGCGAATTGCCCGATCTCCAAATTGCTGAAAGCCGACATCAGCCTGGAAGCGAAGCTCGCGTAGCGCCAGACCAGCTAATCTTGGGGGGACGTATGGCTAAAATGACAGGGAAGGTCGCGCTCATCACTGGCGCGGCCTCAATGCGCGGCATTGGGTTTGCGTCGGCGCGCCGTATCGCGGTGGATGGCGCGGCGGTCGTGTTGACGGACGTCGATGAAACTGCCGTCGCGGATGCTGCGCGTGCATTGCGCGATGACGGCGCCGATGCGGAGTCGATCAAGCTCGACGTTTCCAGCGAAACGGATTGGAGCACCGCAATGGACTTTGCGGTGAAACGCTTCGGCCGCCTCGATGTGTTGGTCAACAATGCGGGGAAGGCATTGCTGCGGCCTCTGACCGATCACAGCGCCGAGGATTTCGACTCGCTGGTGAATGTGAATTTGAAAGGCGTGTTCCTGGGCTCTCGCGAAGCGGTGAAGATCATGCGCCGTCAGGGCCAAGGCGGCTCCATCATCAATGTCTCGTCCGTCGGCGGCATGGTCGGCGTGAATTCCATGTCGCTATATTCTGCGACCAAAGGCGGCGTACGTCTGTTCAGCAAAGCGTTGGCGATTGAAACTGCGCCGGATCGCATCCGCTGCAATTCGGTGCATCCCGGCATGACCGACACCGATTTCTTTCACGCCACGGCGACGGGTGATCCGGCGATGAGCGCCGCCATCGCGGCAGCGATTCCGTTAGGGCGTTTGGCGGCGCCGGACGAGATCGCGCATTGCATCGCGTTTCTGGCGTCGGATGAAGCGTCGTATGTCACCGGCGCGGAATTTGTCGTCGATGGCGGCTATTCGGCCCAGTGAGCGGCGGTTAGCCGCCCATCAATATTTTCTGCCAATGCTGCGCGTCGTCGATGCCATCGCGCGGTTCGAACAATCCGTCAGCGGAGGTTATGGCTGCGATATTGGAATCGATTTCCTCGGCGGTGAGCGCGCGGTTGAAATAGCCTGCGCCGCTGCCCACGACGAGACGTGAGACGCGTCCCGCCCAAACCGACCAGGCCTGGCCGCTGACGTTGCAGTTTTCGCTGGCGAGCCAGGCCACGGCGGGCGCCACCAATTCCGGCGGCATGAAGTCGCGCATCATTTGCAGTACCGCCGGATCAGGGAAGGCTTCCTCGTGCATGCGGCTGACGCCGCCAGGCAGCACCGCATTGACCAGAATGCCGTGCTCTTCGCCTTCCAATGCCAGTGTCCGCGTTAGCCCGTAGATCGCGCCCTTGGCCATTGAGTACGCGGTCTCGTTTTTCAGGCCGAAGACGCCCGCGCCCGAGCCGGTCATGATCACGCGGCCATATTGTTGGTCTTTCAGGATAGGCCAAGCCGCTTTGCTGACATTGTAATGGCCGGCGACATGAATGCGGAAGTTCAGCTCGAAATCGGCCAGCGACGTTTGTTCGAACGGCAGGTCGCGGCAGATCCCGGCATTGTTGATGACGATTTGCAGGTTACCAAAGCTTTCCATCGCCTGCGCGATGATGGAGGCGGCGCCGGCTTCGCTGGTCACGTCGCTATTATTGGCAACGGCCTGACCGCCTTTGGCGCGGATTTCATCCACCACCTGTTGCGCGGGGCTGGAATCCTTGCCAGAGCCGTCCAGCGCCACGCCCAGATCGTTCACCACGACCATTACGCCGCGTTCGGCCAGATGCAGTGCATAAGAGCGGCCCAGGCCACGGCCCGCGCCGGTGATTACCGCAACTTTGCCCGCGAGCGAGATCATGTCTGCCTCCCATACTTTATGAGGCAGACTTACCAAGCGGCGGCGCGATTGTCTCTCGCGCCGCCGAGCGGTGTTCTAGTAGCGGTAGTGCGCCGGCTTGAACGGACCGGCGTTCGGAACGCCGATATAATCGGCTTGTTCCTTCGACAGCGTCGTGAGCTTCGCGCCGAGCTTGGCGAGGTGCAGCATCGCGACTTTTTCGTCGAGGTGTTTCGGCAACGTATAGACCTCGTTCTTATAAGCCTTGCCGTTGGTCCAAAGCTCGATTTGCGCCAGCGTCTGATTGGTGAAGCTTGCGGACATTACGAAGCTTGGGTGGCCGGTGGCGTTGCCGAGATTCACCAGGCGGCCTTCCGACAGAAGAATGATCTTCTTGCCGTCCGGAAACTCGATGTGATCGACCTGCGGCTTGATGTTGTCCCACTTGAAATTTTTCAGACCCGCGACCTGAATTTCGGAGTCGAAGTGGCCGATATTGCAGACGATGGAATTGTTCTTCATCTGCCGCATGTGATCGACGGTGATCACGTCTTTGTTGCCGGTTGCGGTGACGAAAATGTCCGCTTGGCTCGCAACGTCTTCCAGCGTCTTGACGTCATAGCCTTCCATCGCCGCCTGCAGCGCACAGATCGGATCGATTTCGGTGACGATGACGCGCGCGCCGCCTTGACGCAGGGACGCGGCGGAGCCTTTGCCGACATCACCGTAGCCGCAGACGACGGCGACTTTTCCGGCCAGCATCACGGCGGTGCCGCGGCGGATGGCGTCGACCAAGGATTCGCGGCAGCCATCGAGGTTGTCGAACTTCGACGTGGTGACGCTGTCAGTGACGTTGATGGCGGGGAAGGGACGCTCGCCCTTCTTGGCCATCTCGTACAGGCGATGCACGCCGGTCGTGGTTTCTTCCGACACGCCTTTGATGGCATTGCGGATGTCTTTGTAGAAGCCGGGCTTGGCTTTCAAATACCGCCGGATGTTGTTGTGCAGCGCGAGTTCTTCTTCATTGGAATGATGCGCGATGAATTCCGGATCGTCTTCGGCCTTGGGTCCGAGCACGCAGAGTAATGTGGCGTCGCCGCCATCATCCAAAATCAGATTCGGATAGCCGCCATCGCTCCATTCAAAAATGCGGTGCGCATAATCCCAATATTCTTCCAGCGTTTCGCCCTTATAGGCGAAGACCGGCGTGCCCTTGGCCGCGATAGCCGCCGCCGCATGGTCCTGGGTTGAAAAGATGTTGCACGAGGCCCAGCGCACATCGGCGCCCAAAGCTTGCAGCGTTTCAATCAGCACTGCGGTCTGGATCGTCATGTGCAAGGAGCCGGCGATGCGCGCGCCCTTCAATGGCTGCTTCGGGCCGTATTCCTCGCGCGTCGCGATCAGGCCCGGCATTTCAGTCTCGGCCA
>JBEVJO010000072.1:0-4152 GCA_040510175.1 Caulobacterales bacterium | reverse complement strand
TAAGCGCGGAGAGTCGCGCGTCTGCTCCATGGCATGGTCCCCTCCGTCTATGACGAAGACCGCCGCCGATTGTCGCGGGAGCGCCGAAAGCTCGCGCGAGAGCGCATGTATCATTTCAACAGGATCACAGGTTTTCTGATTGGGCGCGGAACCGTGGGTAAAGGACAACGAAACCCCCGCCTTTCGTCGCGCCTATCTCCGGCTAATGCTTGGTGAGGTAGTTGTCGGCAAGGATACAATCCGGCTTTCCGGCCCGAAAGCCGTTCTGGCGCAGCAGCTTACGGCGGAAAAGCCTCTCCCGCCGTCTTTGGTGCCCACTTTTGTGGATGTCTGGCGCGCCCGGAGCGATTCGAACGCCCGACCCTCAGATTCGTAGTCTGATGCTCTATCCAGCTGAGCTACGGGCGCGCAAGAAGGCGGCCATTTAGCCAAGGCGCGGGCCAGTTGCAAGGCGAGATCGCGGAAATCGGCCGCCGGGCCGGTTTAGCCACCTCTAATCGCGCCAGTGCCGGTCCAAATCCCAAGCCTTTTGATCCACCCAGGCCGTGCACGACTCCCGGCGCGAGGCCATGCTTTCCTGAGCGCAATTGTTTTCAGCGCCGTCGCGCCACGCTGATACGAGGCTTGTCGCGCAACCTGACAGCGCTGTGCAGGCGATGAGCAAAAGAATTTGAAGCTTTTTCACGAAAACGCCCTCACCATCTTCCGCCTCAGCCGTAGGGGAAGCAGAACTCCCGCGGTAGGCTGAGCTTGAAATGCCCACCGAGCGCCGCGATCGCTTCGCCGTGACGCTGATAAGGGTCGGAATTGTTTGGCCCGACAATGATGGCGTGAAAGTGCGGGTCGTGCGCGCCGCCGGGTGGCAGCATGGCCGTGGCCAAGCCGTTTCCTTCGCCGTCGCGCAGGGTCAAAAAGAGGGGCATGCTTCTGGCGATATGGGATTTCAGACCAATGTCGCGTTCGATCCCGGTTCCGGGCCGGTAGCTTTCGCGGGCCTTGGCATAGGAGGCGCGAAAATATTTATCGACCGCATGACCCATCATCTGAGCTTCCTGCGCGGCTTCGTGCTCGGTTTCCAATTGGAACCAAGTCTTATCGCCAACGCTGCAGATGAACTTCATGCTGACTGTCTACCTTGCGTCCGCGACAAAATTGGGGCGGCGCCGCATGTAAAAGAAGCAATATTTGGACGCTTGCGGCGAAAGGTCTGGGGATTTTGATGCAACAAGTCCCGCAGCGCAGTTGCGCGTCTCGCGGAAATATCCCATTGCCGAGCCGCGAAACGAGGAAGACGACATGCAACCGATCAGACAAGCCTATAGTGCGCGTCCTTCAGTGGTGTTGAGTGTCGTCCTGGCCGCCGCGATCGCGCTGGCCGGAGCAGCGCAGGCAGCCCCTTCACAAAAATCCCTGCGCAAGGCCTTTACGCCGCGTCTGGCCGGAACCTGGGGCGACGTCCTTGCGAACGGCGCCGAGCCGACCCTCCCGGATGGTTGGGCATTGTTTGCCTGCGGCGAGCAGCCGGCGCTGGTCATTGCAGGGTCGGACAAGGCTGGCTTCACGGCCAAAATGAACAGCATGGAAGTGGGGCCGGTCGAAGGAACGGTGTCGATCGGCGAGATGGCGTCCAAGACCAGCGGCCGCGTGACGCTGCCCAATCTGGCCTGGGAACAACGGATTACCTTCAAGAACAGCGACTACATCGTGCTCGACGCCGCTGATTCCGACGCGGACACGCCAAGCGCCGCCGCGCGCTATTTGCATCGCTGCCGTTGAGCGGCGCTGACCGCCTTAGTGACCGGTCAGCTTTTGGAAGACCTGCCAGCCTTGCCAGCTCGCCAAGACGATAACCAGCGCGCCGACCATACCCATGAGGATGCGGGCGGGGATCAGCTTGGTCGCGTAGCCGGCGATCGGCGCGGCGATCAGACCTCCGATCACGAGGCCCAAGACGGCGCGGGCGTGGCCAGCTAAGCCGTCTTCTTCGCCCAGCCCGCCATTGAAAATCGCCCAGACGAAGGTCGCCGAAATCGCCACGGTTACGAAAAACTCGGCGGTGTTTACGGTGCCGATCGCAAAGCGGGGAGCGTGACCGCGGCCCAACAGCGTGGACGCCACGACAGGTCCCCAGCCGCCGCCGCCGACCGCGTCCAGGAAGCCGCCGCCGAAGCCCAAGGGCACAGCGCCGTTCAGGTGCGGCGGCGCTTCCTTGAGGCCGCGAATGGCGCGCGACAGAATGATGCCGCCCATGATCGCCAGATAGACGCATACAAACGGCTTGATGAGGTTGCCGGGAACGTTGGTGAGCACGTATGCGCCGAGCACGCCGCCAAGGATGCCGGCCGGCGCCAGACGCCAGAACAGTTTCCAGTCCAGATTGCGGTGCGCGATATGGGAAATGCCCGAGGCGCCGGTGGTGAACACTTCAGCGGCATGAATGGTCGCGGAGGCCTGGGCAGGCGGCACTCCGATGCTCATCAGGACGGTCGAACCGGTGATCCCGTAAGCCATGCCCAAGGCGCCGTCGACCATCTGAGCCAAAAAGCCCACGAGGATGAACAACGCCAGATTGAGATCAATCAGGCTCATAAGGTCAAAATTCGTGGCCAAAAATCCTGCCTCCCAGCCATTGCGGTGTGGCTCGTGCGCAATGAGCATGCCGCGACAGTCGCTAAAGCACATGAAAGCTGGGGCGTATCAATTCCCCGCTGTGTTTAGAAAAGCTCGTAATGGGTGAATAATGGTTAATATAACGCCCAGTCTTCGCTGAGAAATTCGCTGGACGCCGGGATCGAACCCTTCAATGGGATAAATTCACCATTTCCGCCGCAGAAGGCGCAGCTAGCCATTGATTCGCCTTAGGGCGGAGAGATATGGGTTTCTACTTACGCGTACTAAGGGCAAACATTGCGCCAGCTCAGCGATCTTGTTGCGGCATTTGGAGACCTCACCGCCCATTTGTTTGGGGCGGCGGTCGTCAACGACCCTGTGTTGCTTCTTGCCGTAGCCTTGGGCGCGATTTCGGCTGTGGCCGCCTTGGCGTTCGGATTTTACGCTGCTTGGCGCGGCGTCCGCCGTGTCATCCGGACGGTGCGCGCGCGGACCCTCAAAGAGAAAAAAGGCGCGGCGATCTTGATCCTGATCGCAGGCTATGGACGCACCGCCCGCATCGCCAAGGAAGCGCTGGAGCAGCATTTCAGCGCCTTCACATTCGACGCGCCGCACCAGATCGAATTCTTTCCGTTGCAATTGCCGTCGCCATCGACGTCCTCGCACCGCGAGTCGCGCCGTGGCTTGAGGCTGGCCCGCCGCTGGCGCGCTGAAGCCGACGCCGATCTTATCGTCTGGGGCAATATCGGCGCGCTGCGCGCGAAAACCGATTATCTGCTGCTGCCTGCGCCAGGCCCTGGCGCGGAAGAGGCCGAACCGCAACGTATGCGCGAGATCAACGCATCGCGTCCCGAGGATCGCGCGTTGGCCCTGGCTTACATGGCGGCGCGCGCGGTGCGTCCGACATTGAGCCGTCCTTACGATTTCAAACCCGACCGCATCCGTCCTTCGGTTTCGCTGCTCGGCGGGTTGATCAACGCGCAAATCGAAAAGACCCTGGACCCTGGTACGCGTCGCGCCATTGCAGGCGATTACGCCGCAGCCGCAGCCAGCCTTGGCGACCGTTTGGGCGATCCGTCGTGGCTGGAAACCGCTATCGCGGCCGCCGAAGCCGCCTTGCCCACAGCGGATCGCCGCGCTGAGCCCGCCGCCTGGGCGCGTCTGAAACAAACCATTGCGCGGTCCAATGGCGCTCTGGGCGAACTGCGCCGCGACGTACGGTTGCTGCAGGCTGCGAAGAAAGAATTCCAAGAAGCGCTCGACGCAGTTTCGCCGACGCCGGAAATGCAGGCGGCTCAGGTCGCTGCGCGTGGGCTGCAACGCTGCGAATCGTCGATCGAAGCGCTGAGCCGTCCGCAAGCGGCGCAGAACCCCGCGCCGCAGCGTTCGCCCAACGAGCCTGGAAAACTACGCTCATTCTACGGCTCTTACGCCGCATCGATGATCTAGCGCACGGCGCTGGGTCGTTCGGCGGCGAGGATCGCGGCCAAGCCTTCACGATAATCGGGATAGATCGGCCGCCAGCCAAGCTCGGCTTTGGCG
>JBEVJO010000071.1:0-13941 GCA_040510175.1 Caulobacterales bacterium | reverse complement strand
ATGAACCACGGGTGGTCCGGCAGCTCGATGATCTCCGGCAGCAGCCCGTCAGGTGACATCCCGGCAAAGCGCACGCCGGCCTTCTCCAGGCGCTCGCGATACTTGGTGTTGACCTCGTAGCGGTGGCGGTGGCGTTCGGAGATTTCGGTCGACCCGTAAATCTCCGCCACGCGCGATCCTTTCGCCAGCGCCGCATCGAAGGCGCCCAGGCGCATCGTGCCGCCGAGGTCGCCGCCTGCCCTGCGCACTTCCAGCTCGTTGCCGCGCATCCATTCTTCCAGAAGGCCCACGACCGGGTTTTCGGTGGCGCCGAATTCGGTGGAGCTGGCGTTTTTGAAGCCGGCCAGATTGCGCGCCGCCTCGACCACCGCCATCTGCATGCCGAAACAGATGCCGAAATACGGCACTTTGCGTTCGCGCGCGAATTGCGCCGCGCGGATCTTGCCTTCCGCCCCGCGCTCGCCGAAGCCGCCCGGCACCAGAATGCCGTGTACGTCTTCCAGTTCGGCGATGGTGGTGTCGTCCTGTTCGAAGATTTCCGAATCCAGCCATTTCAGTTTGACGCGGATATTGTTGGCCAGGCCGCCATGGGTGAGCGCTTCGATCAGCGACTTATAGGCGTCCTTCATGCCGGTATACTTGCCGACGACCGCGATGGTCACTTCGCCGTCCGGCGCGCGCAGGCGCCGGGAGACGTCCTGCCAGCGCGACAGGTCAAGCGCGGGCGGGTTCTTGATCTGGAAGTGCTTCAGCACTTCGCTGTCCAGGCCCTCGGAATGGTATTTCAGCGGCGCTTCGTAGATGTGCTCGACGTCTCTTGCTTCAATGACGCTCGATTCCCGCACGTTGCAGAACAGGCCGATCTTGCGGCGCTCGTCCTTCGGGATTTCCCGGTCGCAGCGGCACATGATGATTTGCGGCTGAATACCAATGGAGCGCAGCTCTTTGACGGAGTGCTGGGTCGGCTTGGTCTTCATCTCGCCCGCCGCCGGAATGTAGGGCAGCAGCGTCAGATGGATGAACAGCGTCGAGCCTACTTCCGCTTCCTGGCCGAACTGGCGGATGGCTTCGAAGAACGGCAGGCCTTCGATGTCGCCGACCGTGCCGCCGATCTCGCAGAGCACGAAGTCTTCGTCGGTCACGCCAGCCTTGATGAAGTTCTTGATGGCGTCGGTGACGTGCGGAATGACCTGCACCGTGGCGCCGAGATAGTCGCCGCGGCGTTCCTTGGCGAGGATCTCCGAATAGATGCGCCCGGTGGTGATGTTGTCGGTCTTCTTGGCCGACACGCCGGTGAAGCGTTCGTAATGGCCCAGATCGAGGTCGGTTTCGGCCCCGTCGTCTGTGACGAAGACCTCGCCGTGCTGATACGGGGACATCGTGCCCGGATCGACATTGAGATAGGGATCGAGCTTTTTGAGGCGGACCTTGTAGCCGCGCGCTTGCAGCAGCGCGCCTAAAGCGGCTGCGGCGACACCTTTGCCAAGCGACGAGACGACCCCGCCCGTAATGAAAACATATCGGGACATGGGAGACCGTTTTACCGCCGATTCGGCGCTTGTCCCGCGCTAATTTCGAAAAGCGCTATTCGAGCAGCGGGAAAGCCCCGTTTGCCCAAGGCTTAGCGCGGTTGCGGACCGGCGCCGCCGCCTGCCGCCCCGCCGGAATCGGTTGGGCCCATTGGCGTGGGCGCCGGCATAATCACTTCCGGCGAAGGCTCCGGAATGAACGGCGCAGGCCCGCTAGTGACCGGCGCAACTGGTTTCGCGACCGGTTTCGCTGCGGGTTTGGCCGCTGCGGCCGCCGGTTTCGGCGCGGCGTCCAGCGCCGAGCTCTTTTGCGGCGTCGGGGCCGGAATGGATGGCGTGATGGGCTGGGTTTCAGCCGGCGCGGCCGGTGTGGCCGCCGGTGCGCTCAAAGGCGCGCTGAGCGGCGCCGACAAAGGCGCATTCGCAGGCATCGGCGCGTCGAGATTCAGGCCGTCATTCTTCTTTTCGATGCTGGCCAAGGCCGCCAGGGTCAGGCTGGTGATGAAAAACAATCCGGCCAGGATCGCCGTGGTGCGGGTCAGCAAAGAGGCCGCGCCGCGCCCGGACACCAGACCGCCACCGCCGCCGCCGCCGATTCCCAGCGCCCCACCCTCGGACCGCTGCAACAGAATGACGCCGACCAGGGCGAAAGAGATGATGAGATGTATCGCGAATACAACGGCTTGCATGCCTTGGCGTCCTGCCCATTTCGACGGCGAACCCGGAACTTGCGCATTCTGCGGCAGTCCAGCGTTTCAGTTATTTGCAAATTGAGGCGCGCTAATAGCGCAAAGCTGGCGCAAGAGCCAGACGTGCAATTCAGCGCGCTCCGCGGGCCCCTTATAAGGCGGCTTTGATAATGGTCGCGAATTCGGCGGCTTTCAGGCTGGCGCCGCCGACCAGAGCGCCGTTCACGCCCTCCAGCTTCAGGATTTCCGCAGCATTGCCGCCTTTCACCGAGCCGCCATAGAGCAGCCGTACGCCGTCCGCCGCGGCGCCAAGCCGGCCGCGCAGCGCCTGACGCAGCGCGCCGTGCATCTCCACGATGTCGGCATTGACCGGCACCTTGCCCGTGCCGATGGCCCAGATCGGCTCATAAGCGATGGCGAAGCTGCCGTCCGGCAGGTCCGGCAGGCTGGCCAGGGTTTGCGCGGTGACGATGGACAAAGCCTGCCCCGCATCCCGCTGGGCTTCGCTTTCGCCGACGCAGATAATCACGAACAGACCGGCGCGGATGGCGGCCAGCGCCTTTTGCGCCACCTGGGCGTCGGTTTCGCCGTGATACTGGCGGCGCTCGGAATGGCCGACAATGACGCAAGCGGCGCCCGCGTCCTTCAGCATTTCCGCCGCGATATCGCCGGTGAACGCGCCCTGGACTTCGGGATGGCAATCCTGGCCGCCGGTCCAGATGTTCGTGCCGTTCAGGGTCCGGGCCAGCCGCTCAACCAGGGTGGCGGGTGCGCACAAGGCCACGTCCGCGCCTTGCGGCGCTTTGCCGCCGAAGCTTTCGGCCAGCGCCTTGGCCTCGGCCAAAGCGGCGCTCGCGCCATGCATTTTCCAGTTTCCGGCGATCAAAGGGCGGACCATTGAGACAATAACTCCTTGTTTTGCTGTGCAGCAAGAAGCGGACGGCGCGCGTCGCGTCAAGTCGCCCCGCCCAGCTTAAGCCTTGGTTTGAGGCCGAGGCGACGTTAAGATTGGCTTTGGCAAGAGAGAGGGGCGCCCAGATGGACATTCAAGGCGGATGCTTGTGCGGAGAGGTGCGCTTTAAGAGCGACGCCCAGCCTTTGTTCATGGGCAAATGTTATTGCACCGACTGCCAAAAGGAGACCGGCGCCGGCCATATGACCGGCGCGGCGGTTCCTATCGCCAGCCTCACGGTCACCGGTTCCGTCAAACGCTTCGCAAAAAAGGGCGGCAGCGGCCAGGACGTTGTTCGCATCTTCTGCACCAATTGCGGGACCACTCTCATCGGTGAGCCGGCCATCCTTCCGGGAATCGCCATGGTGCGCGCCAGTTTGTTAGACGATGCGTCCGGCATTGCCCCAGCGACGGCGATCTTTACCCGAAGCGCCCAGCCCTGGGATCAACCGCCCGCCGGTATGGTGAGCTTCCCGGGCGCGCCGCCAGCGCCTTGAGCGAAAACAGCCGCAATTTTCGGGATTTGCAGGATTTGCGGCGCGCGCTTGCCCAATTGGGGGCGGCGCCCCTACATTCCCGCCGCTTCGGCTGACCGCCGGAGCTTTTGGCCGTTGTCCGACGGCTCGTGAAGGACAGGATTTCCTATGCTGGCAGGCATGCGCAAAGGCCTTGGCCGTTTCGGCGCTTTGATCATCCTCGTGCCTCTCATTGTCGCTTTTGCGATCTGGGGCATCGGCGACGTCTTCAAGGGCTCGACCAGCGATGCCGTCGCCACCGTCAATGGCGAAGGCATCAGCGCGCGGGAATTCACCGCCAATTTTGAGCGTGGGCTGCGCCGCGTGCAGCAGCAAGCGCAGGAAAAAGGCGAGACCATCACCGCCGACGACGCCCGCAAGCGTGGCTTCGACACTGCGCTGCTGAACGATATGATCGTGGCCAAGGCGCTGGATCAGGCCGCCAAGAAGCAGCACTTCACCATCAGCGACAAAGCGCTGGCGACGCAAATCCGCAACCTGCCCGCCTTTCAGGATGGCCTGAAGCGTTTCGACAAGGTCACCTATGAACGCATGCTGGCGGATGTCGGCTACACGCGCAAAACCTTCGAAGAAGAGTTACGCAGCGATCTGATATCCTCGCAGTTGGGCGCAGCCGCCGGCGCCGGCGCTCTGCTGCCCACTGCGTTCCTGGTCCAGGAATTGAAGATGCGCAGCGAAACACGGTCTGTGCGCTATGTGCGCGTACCGGGCTCCGCGATCCCCGCGCCTGCGATCCCCATCGAAGCCGACATCAAGAAGTTCTATGACGAGCAAGGCGGCGCCCTTTATGCCGTGCCCGAATATCGTTCTTCCACCGTTGCGCTTTTGAAGCCGCAGGATTTCGCCGCCAAGGTCAACGTGCCTGAAGCCGACATCAAGGCGCAGCTCGACGCGCGGCGCGACGAATTCGCCGCGCCGGAAAAACGCAGCTTCCAACAATTGCCGGTGACGGATGCCGCTGTCGCCGCGCAGATTGCGGCGCGCGCCAAGAAAGGCGAGACGCTGACGGCGATCGCGGCGTCATTGAAGATCGACCCGCCTCTGGCCGTCGCAGACCAGCCGAAGTCCAACATTTCCGACCCCAAGATCGCGGATGCGGTGTTCGCAGCGAAAAAAGGCGAAGCAATCGGCCCGATCACCGGCGCCCTCGGCGCGTCCTCGATCATCGTGATCGACGCGATCACGCCTGCGGCGGCGATGGACGAAGCCAAGGCGCGCGCGCAAATCCGCGGCGAATTGGCGGAAGATCAAGCCAAAACCGATCTGTTCGACACGTTGAAGACGATGGAAGATCAGATGTCCGGCGGCGCCAGCCTGGAAAAGGCAGCGCAGGCGGCGGGCGTCGGCGTGATGTCCTTTGAGCCGATTGACCGGCAGGGCCTGACCGCCACGCGTGAGCCCATCGAAGCCTTGGTGCCGGAAAAGATTCGCGCGGCGTTGTTCGGGGCTCAGCAAGGCCAGCAGACCGAAGCGGATTCCCTGGAGGACGGCACCTATTTCATCGTGCGGCCCGACAAAATTCAGCCCGCGGATAAGATGCCGCTCGAGAAAGTGAAGAACGATATCGGCAAGCGTCTCTATGTGCAGCGCCGGATTGAAGCGATCGAGAAGAAAGCGACGGCGTTCGTCGACGACGCCAAAGCAAAAGGCGGCCTGGACAAAGCCGCCGCTGCGCAAGGCTTGAAGGTCGTTACACGTGAGAAGCCTTTGCATCGCGGTGAAACCGACCCGGTCTTTAATGAGCGAGTTTCGGCTGCGGTGTTTGCAGGGGGCTTGAACGATACGGTGGTTGGCCCGACGCCCGATGGCGGTTTCATCGCCGCCGAGATTGAAACCATCACGCGCGAAGATCCGCGTGCAAACCCGGCGCTGCTTTTGCAGATCCAGCAAAGCGCGCAAGGCAAATTCGGCGGGGAAATTGCCAAGGCCTATCAAAGCGCGGTCATGGCCCGCTCCAAGGTCAAGACGGATCAAAAGCGTTTCGACGCCATCAATGGCCGCGGCGAGGACCAAGAAGCGCCATGAGCGCAGACCCTCGCTTTGAGACGTTCAAGGCCGCGTATCAGCGTGACGGCGCGGCGATCGTCGCGCTGCGCCGCATCGACGATCTGGAGACGCCGGTTTCGGCGGCGTTGAAACTTGGCCCGGATACGACGGGCCTCTTCCTTCTTGAATCCGTGCAAGGCGGTGAGTCGCGCGGCCGCTTTTCAGTAATTGGCCTTGAGCCGGATTTGGTGTTTCGCGCGCGCGATGCGAAGGCTGAAATCAGCCAGGGCGGTTTCGGCGACGCGGATTTCGCGCCCTGCCCCCAAGCCACGCCGCTGGAAGCCTTGCGGGCGCTGATCGCTGACAATGCGCTGCCTATCCCGGAAGGCCTGCCGCCGATGGCGGCGGGGCTGTTCGGCTATCTCGCTTATGACACGGTGCGCTGGATCGAAAAACTCCCGCCGACGGATGCCGATCCGCTCGGCGCGCCGGATGCGCTGCTGCTGCGCCCGACCATCACGCTGATGTTTGACGGCGTGCGTCAGGAAATCATTATTGCCACCACTGCACGCAGAGAGCGTGACGGGGCCGACGCCGCCAGCGCCTTTGCCGCAGCCAATGCGCGTCTGCAGCGCGCCGTGGCTATGCTGGACCGTCCGGCGCCGGATGTCCGCCCGCGCGAGGGTCAGCCCGAAACCTTTTCGCCGAAAGCGAGCCTGACGCCTGAACGTTTCCACGAGATGGTGAAGACGGCAAAGAATTACATTCGCGCCGGCGATATTTTCCAGGTCGTGCCGAGCCAGCGTTTTCAAGCGCCGTTCAAGCATCCGCCGTTCTCGCTGTATCGCGCGCTGCGCCGCACCAATCCCTCGCCCTTCATGTTCTATTTCGCCTTTGACGGCTTCAATGTCGTCGGCGCCAGCCCCGAAATATTGGTGCGTGTGCGCGACGGCCGCGTCACGGTGCGCCCGATCGCCGGCACCCGCCCGCGCGGCAAGACGACAGCGGAAGATCGTCAGCTGGAAGAAGATCTGCTGGCTGATCCGAAAGAGCTGGCCGAGCATTTGATGCTGCTCGATCTTGGCCGCAACGATGTCGGCCGCGTCGCGGCGCCGAGCGGTAAGCCGTCGAATGACCCGTCCTGGCCCGAGCGCTCGTCCGTGCGCGTGACGGAACGCTTCATCGTGGAGCGCTACAGCCACGTGATGCACATCGTCTCCAATGTCGAAGGCCGGCTCGACCCCGACAAGGACATGCTGGACGCATTGTTCGCGGGGTTTCCAGCAGGCACAACCTCTGGCGCGCCGAAAGTCCGCGCCATGGAGATCATCAACGAATTGGAGCCGCACAAGCGCGGCGTCTATGCGGGCGGCGTCGGCTATTTCTCCGCCAATGGCGAAATGGATATGTGCATCGCCCTGCGCACCGGTGTGGTGAAGGACGGCGTGCTGCACGTGCAGGCCGGCGGCGGCGTGGTGCTGGACTCCGACCCTGAGCTGGAGCGCCAGGAAACCGAGCACAAATCCCGCGCGCTGTTCCGCGCTGCGTCCGAGGCTGGCTGGTTCGTTTAGCCACCACTTTCGATCCAAAATTCAACGTAACTGAGAATTCTGCGAGTCACGGCTTGACGACATACCAACCGGTCGGTACTTTTTGTCTATGAACGCTTCGCCTACCATCAAACGCGATGCCCGCTCGAAAATTCTCGACGCCGCGCTGCATTTGATCCGCGCTCAAGGCTTTGCCGCCACCTCCGTCGATGATCTGTGCAAGCAGGCTGGCGTAACCAAAGGCGCGTTCTTCCACCATTTCAAAAGCAAGGATGAACTTGGGGTCGCGGCCGCGAACTATTGGTCGGAGGTGACCTCCGCCCTCTTCCGCTCCGCGCCGTATCACGCGCCGAAAGATCCGCTGGCGCGCATTCTTGCATACCTCGATTTTCGCAAAGGTCTGATCGTTGGCGATCTTCCGGACTTCACCTGTCTGGTTGGCACCATGGTGCAAGAAACCTATGACAGCGCGCCTGCCATCCGCGACGCCTGCTACGCCAGCATTTCCGGTCACGCGCAGACGCTCGAAGCCGATATCGAAGCCTGCATTCACAAATATGCCGCGAACAGCGAGTTGAATGCGCCAAGTCTGGCTTTGCATACGCAAGCGGTGATCCAAGGCGCTTTCATTTTGGCGAAGGCGTCGGGCCGCTCACAATTGGCGGCGGACAGCATCGATCACCTTCGCCGCTATTTCGAATTGCTGTTTGCAAAACCGCGAACAGCGCCCGCCGCCGTCAAACAGGAACGTGCGCGCCGCGTCAAGCGTTCGCATTAATTCTGGAGACGGCTCCCCTCGCCCGCGTCGCGTTCAAAGGAGACAGATCATGAGTGAAAACGTAAATCCCGCTGAAGTCCAACGCGGCCTGTTCCCCCACCTCATCTGCGCTGGCGCCGCCCAGGCGATCGACTTCTACAAAAATGCTTTTGGCGCAGAAGAAATGATGCGGATGCCAGGGCCGGATGGCCGGCTCATGCACGCCGCGATTATGCTCAACGGGCATATGGTGATGCTGGTGGATGAAATGCCGGAGCACGGCTCCCTTGGCCCAAAGGCGCTAAAAGGCACGCCGGTCGTGATCCATCTCAATGTGCCGGATGTCGATGCGCAGATCGCCCGCGCGGAGAAGGCCGGGGCAAAGGTGATTATGCCCGCCGCCGATATGTTCTGGGGCGATCGCTATGGTCAGGTGCAAGACCCGTTCGGCCATATGTGGTCGATCGCCACGCCGCAAAAGCGTCTGAGCCCAGACGAACTGAAAGAAGCAGCAAAGAACGCCATGTGCGGCGCCGGTCAAAAATAGGAGCCTGTCATGGCGAAAGCAAAAGTCTATACCTGCCTTTGGTATGATGGGAACGCTCTGGAGGCGGCGAAGCTCTACGTCTCTTTAATTCCCAATTCAAAGGTCCACGGCGTTGAGGACTACGCTTCGGATACGCCGCTCGTCGTGCGCTTCAATCTGGGCGGCACGGAATATATGGGGCTTAATGGCGGGCCGCACTTCAAGTTCAACGAAGCGGCCTCGATCGTCGTCAACTGCGAAACGCAAGAAGAGATCGACCGTCTGTGGGCGGCGCTTCTGGAAGGCGGCGGCGCCGAGAGTCAGTGCGGCTGGCTGAAGGATCGCTTCGGTCTGTCCTGGCAGATCGTGCCGACCATCATGGAAGAGCTGATGAGCAAAGGCGACAAGGACGCCGGCGGGCGCATGATGGCGGCCATGATGAAAATGGTGAAGCTGGATATCGCCCAATTGAAGGCCGCCTATTACGGCCAATAGCGAACTGAGGAGAAAAACCATGCCTTATGTCGACGGGTACGTCCTCGCGGTGCCGAAGGCCAATCGCGAAAAATATCGCAAGCTGGCACAAGATGCAGCGGCTGTGTTCAAGGAGCATGGCGCGCTGACGGTGGTCGAAACCTGGGGCGAAGACGTGCCGCCCGGCAAGGTCACGTCCTTTCCTATGGCAGTGAAGGCGACAGAAGACGAAAACGTGGTGTTTTCCTGGATCGTCTGGCCGTCGCGGGAAGTGCGTGACGCGGGCAACCAAAAGGTGATGGAGGACCCGCGCATGAATTGCGATATGGCTGGGATGCCCTTCGACCCTCAGCGCATGATCTATGGCGGGTTTGAGACCATCGTCGAGGCGTGATTACTCGCTGGCGTTCAACCGGTATCCAACGCCGGGATCGGAAATTATGAGGCGGGGCGCGGCAGGCTCCGCCTCTAATTTTGCGCGCAGCTGACCGATATAGACGCGCAAATATTGGACGTCGGCGCCCCCGCCCCACACCGCTTTCAGAAGATCGGCATGCGGCACGACCTTGCCGGCGTTCAGCGCCAGTTCGGCCAGCACTTCATATTCCTTGGGCGAGAGCGCGATTTCCGCGCCCGCCTTGCGCACCACGCGCGCGGCAAGATCAATCTCAACGTCCTGCGCTTTGATCGCCGGCGCCGCGCCGCGCATCTGCACGCCGTGCCGCAGTCCCGCGCGGATGCGGGCGAGCAATTCGTCAACGCCGCAGGGTTTGGTGACGTAATCGTCCGCGCCGAGGTCTAGCGCCGCCACTTTCACTTTCTCCGCATCGCGCGCGGATAGAACGATGATTGGTACGGCGGATGTCGCGCGCAAATTTGCGATGAGGTCGAGCCCCTCCCCGTCCGGCAGACCCAGGTCCAGCAGGATGAGGTCAGGCTGATAGTGCGCAAACCAGCGTAGGCCTTCCTTGGCGCCGTTTGCCTCCACCGGTTTGTAGCCGGCGGCTTTCAGCGTCGACGCGAGCGACCGGCGCAGGCTGTCATCGTCTTCAATAATGAGAATGGTGGCGCGGTCCGGCATTAGGTCTTCGCCAGCTGAAATGATAGGGTGAAACGCGCGCCTTTGCGGTCCAAGCGATTTTCCGCCTCAAGGCGCCCGCCCTGTGCTTCCTGATAGGCGCGTGCGATAGCCAAGCCGAGGCCGAGCCCCGGCGCGCGGCCATCGCCCTGCACGCCGCGCACAAACGCGCCGAACAGGGATTCCGGATCAGCGCCTAAACCCGGCCCTTCATCTTCAACGATCAGGCTGGCCCTGGCGGCGTCGCTTTCGCCGCGCACCGCGAGGGACGCGCCCGCCGCATATTTGCGGGCGTTCTCGATCACATTGGCGAGCGCGCGTTGCGCCAAAGCTGCGTCGCCCAGAACGAGCGGCAGCGCCTGAATGGATGGCGCATCCAGCGCGACGCCTTCAGCGCCCAATGGCTAGGCGATTTCCGCCACATGCATGTGGACGCTTTTCACCGGCGCCGCGGCTTGCTCGATGCGCGACGCGGCGAGCAGGTTTTCCACCATCTCCGATAAACGCCGCGTTTCCTTTTCGACAAGGCTCAGTAATTCAGAGCGGTCAGCCGCATCATGCCGGTCACCGAACTTGCGCAGACTTTCCAGGCTCAACAGCATCGAGGCCAATGGCGTCCGCAGATCGTGCGAAACGCCAGCCAGCAGCATGGACTTCAGGCGCTCCTTTTCTGTTTCGAAGCGCGCAGCATCCGTCAAAGCGGATTGGCGCGCACGCTCGAAGGCGACGCCGGCATGGGCCGCGATCTGCTCCACCATCAGTTCGGACTCGGGGCGCAATTCCGCCGCGGCCGCAAGCCCCAGCGCGCGTTCGCTGCGATTGGAGACGATGATCGGCCAGAAGCGCCAGCGCTCGCCCGTTCCGCCAATGGTTTCGGAATCGACGGGCAGCTTGGTCGACATCGCCCAGCGCGCCGCGTGCAGCGCTTCCGTCCCGACGCGCGCGTCGTCCTCGGCGCTGACGCAGATGGATTGCAGACCAGTTAAACGCTGCAGCGCCGCGTTGGTGATGGCGGTGATGGCGGGCGCGTCCGGCGCCGCCGCCAAGGAGCGGGCGTAATCGCGCAAGATTTCGGCTCGCCGCGCCTGCTGGAGCGCCTCCAGGCGTCCGTCCCGGGCGCGCGCCGCCACCGCGCTGGTCAGCAAGGCCACCAGCACGAACACGCCCAGCGCCCACGCATCCTGGGAGCGCGCGACCACCAAGGTGTAGCGCGGCTCGATAAACATATAGTTCAGCGCCAGCACGCACAGCAATGCGGTCGCGACGGACGCCGTGCCGCCAAACCAGATCGCGATCAGAATAATTGGCGCGACAAAAATCAGCGCCACGTGCGCTGAATCCATGAACGGTTCGAAACTGACCCCGACAAAGGCCGCCAGCAGCGTCAGGCCGGCGCCGGCCAAAATGCCGCCGCCCCGGCGCAAAATCCATCCGGACCAGTCAAACGCGCTCGCCGCCTGTGGCGCAGAGCCGGCTACGGAGCTTTGCTGAGTTAAAGCCTCAACCACATGGAACCTTTATGCGCTTTCGTGGAACTCTAGCCCCTGAAATCCAGACTCAGGCGCGCCATGACGCAGATCGATCTTCCCGCTCCCGCCGGCGCATTGTCGCCCAAAGCCGCCAGCGGCGTCCATAGCGACGCCAAAACAGGCTTCTGGGGTCTCCTGTTAGGCTCTATCGGCGTGGTTTACGGCGATATCGGCACCAGTCCGCTCTACGCCTTCAAGGAATCCATCGTCCATGTCGGCCAGGACGGCACGCCGGCGACGCCGGTAGAGGTCTATGGCGTCGTCTCATTGATGTTCTGGGCGCTGATGCTGATCGTCACGATCAAATATGCGTTTCTGCTGATGCGGTTGGACAATAAAGGCGAAGGCGGCGTGCTGTCTTTGGCGGCCTTGGCGCAGCGTCTGGCCGGAAAGCGCACGCCATTTTTGCTGATCGCCGGCATGTTGGGCGCGGCCTTGTTCTATGGCGACGCCATGCTGACGCCGGCGATCTCGGTGTTGTCGGCGATGGAAGGTTTGACCGTCATCCCGGCGCTGCAAGGCCATATCGAACCCTTCATTCTGCCGTTGGCGATCGGCATTCTGGTCGGTCTGTTCCTGGTGCAAAAAAACGGAACGGCGCGCGTGGGCGCCTTTTTCGGCCCCATCTGCCTTGTATGGTTCGCGGCGCTGGGCGCGCTCGGACTTTATCATTTGTCGGATCATCCGGGGATGCTCGCCGCGCTCAATCCCTATTACGCCATCAGTTTCCTGCTGACGCATTCGGCCTTGGGCTTCGTGGTCTTGGGCTCGGTGTTCCTGACCGTCACCGGCGCCGAGGCGCTCTATGCCGATATGGGGCATTTCGGCCGCAAGCCGATCGCCTCGGCATGGACGTGGGTCGTGTTTCCCTGTCTCATGCTGAATTATCTGGGCCAGGGCGCCATGGTGATCAACGCGCCCGAAACCGCCGCCAATCCGTTCTTCCTGATGGCGCCCGAAGCGCTGCGTCCGGCCATGGTGGTGCTGGCCGGCATGGCCACGATCATCGCCAGCCAGGCGGTGATCTCCGGCGCCTATTCCCTGACCCAGCAAGCGATCCAGCTTGGCCTATTGCCGCGCATGCAGATCAAGCAAACTTCCGAGACTCATCTGGGGCAAATCTATCTGCCGCAGGTCAATTTGCTGCTGATGATCGGCGTGATCTATCTGACTCTGACCTTCCGCTCCTCTAGCGCCATGGCGTCCGCTTATGGCGTCTCGGTGATCGGCGCGATGATCACATCTTCAGTCCTCGCGGTTACCGTGATTCCGAAAGTCTGGAAGGTGTCGTTCGCCGCCGCCGCTGCGATCATGGCGCCGTTCATCGCGGTGGAGGCGATCTTCGCTTATTCCAACCTGCTGAAGCTGTTCAGCGGCGGCATCGTGCCCATTATCATCGCGAGTGTTTTGATGATGGTGATGTGGACCTGGGTGCGCGGCTCCCAACGCCTGTCGGACATTACCCGGCGCGATCTGTCGCTGACGGCTTTGTTCGAGAGCCTTAATGTGAAGCCGCCCAAGCGCGTGCCCGGCACCGCGATCTTTCCCACCGCCGAACCGGACATCGCGCCGGCCGCTCTGCTGCACAATTTGAAGCATAATCACATCCTGCACGAGAACATCGTCATCTTGCATGTGGTGACCGCGCCGACCCCGCACGTGGCCGACGACGACCGTTTTCAAATCGAGGACGTGCTACCGAGCGTGCGCAAGGTGACGCTGACTTTCGGCTTCATGGAAACGCCGAATATCAGCCGGGCGCTGGGCCTGGCGCGGCGCAAAGGCGCGGCCTTCGACATCATGACGACGTCGTTCTTCGTCAGCCGCCGCGCGCTGCTGCCCGCACGGCGCAAGGGCCTCGCCCGCCTGCAGGACTATCTATTCATCTACCTCGCACGCAATGCGACGACGGCGACGGACTTCTTCCACCTGCCGACGTCGCGGGTGGTGGAACTGGGCGCGCAGATTGTGGTTTGATCGCCGCCATTATGGCTTAGGATCCCGCACAAGCGTCATGTGAAGGACGCAAACAAGGGAGAGCCGGATGATCCGCGGCATTCATCATGGAGCGATACACACGTCCGATCTGGATCGGCTCGTTGCGTTCTATCGGGATGTCATTGGGTTTGAAGTGGTCGAAGGCAGTGAAATGCGCTGGAGCGATAACCCTGCGATCGACGCCATCATCGACGTGCCTGGGTCGGCCGCGCGCACCATCATGATGCGCACCGCCAATGTCTATATCGAGTTTTTCCAGTATGCGAGCCCGGCGCCGCGCTATGAAGACCGGCTGCGCCCGTCGGATCACGGCTTTACTCATATTTGCTTGGATGTG